>JBAZCD010000335.1:3295-4007 GCA_041671205.1 Pedobacter sp. | reverse complement strand
CACTCAGGTCAACAATATCGTTATCATACACCTGAGCAACGGGAATAGTGATGCCGAACAAATTGTAAGACGAGTTACCGAAACAACCGGAATTGTACCGCACATCGCAAAGCCTGGACTGAAAATAGATTTCAACAAAACAGCGTTCTAAAAACAATAAAAATGAAAATACTTCTTATTATCACGAACTTTAATCGTTGGATGTATTGGAGAAAAGTCAAACGAGGTGTATTAACAAGGGACTTCAAAAGAGGCTGTGGGTATTACATAACTGTTGGGCTACTTGGGTATGACCCTATTGGCGAAGTTCAAGAACTTGAGATGCAAAGTGGAAAAATTGGCTTATATAAGCTAATTGATTACAAAACATTCAGAGACCCTTGGGATATGATAGATGAAAGTTGGTGGCATTTCGTTGGGTATAAAGGACAAAAGCCAATTAAGGAATGCTCATTTTCTGAATTTTTGGCATACTTTAAATAATCAACCTAACAACAACAAAAATGAAAATCCCAGCAATTATTTACAAGCCATTCGGAATGAGCTATTCTGAACGTCAGGTAGCTCTCGCAAGATGCACATCCCAAAGCACAAGGGTTATGTTCATCTTTAATGACAAGAAAAAACCTATGACACCATACGAGGTGTACCAGATTTACATCCACCTGTGGCCTAAGTTCATTTGTAAGGAAGGTTCTATCAGAAGGGCTAT
>JBAZCD010000335.1:0-3285 GCA_041671205.1 Pedobacter sp. | reverse complement strand
ATGACTACGCTCACTCGCCATGATAAACTCGTTATGACAGGGAATATGGAAGAAGGTGGATGGGGAGCAGCTAACCACAAATGGCGGCTCGCTGAGTGATAAAAACAAAAAAATATGAAAATAGAAATTGATGTACCTGATGGAAAGTCGGGTGATTGGAGCGTTGAAACATTTATCGTTCCTGATAACGACCTGTCACAACTAATCTCCATGTTTAAATCGGGTAGAAGTGTTCCCGGTGGAACTTACAAACGATTGGTTAGGCACAAAACTACCGTGATGTCAAATACGCCTGACGAAATAAGTGATTTTATGGGATTCGTTTATCGGGCGAAGGGTAGCATTCTTGTCAATGGACTGGGGCTTGGTGTTTTACTTAAAGCACTTTTAGCAAGACCTGAAGTTACAGATGTAACAGTAATCGAAAAATCAGAGGATGTAATCAAATTGGTTGCTACAACATACACAACTGATAGTAGGGTTACTATCATCCACGCTGATGCCTTTGAATATAAGCCACCAAAAGATAAATTTTATAACGCTGTATGGCATGACATCTGGGATTATATTTGCGGTGACAACGTGGATGAAATGAAAAAACTTCACAGGAAATACGGAAGGAAAGCCGATTATCAAGCAAGTTGGTGTCGTTGGCGTTGCGAACAAGCCAATAAACGTAGTTACAGCTATCGCTGATTAATTTGTCAGAGTAATGGATTTTTTTGTAAATTTGTAGCCAATATTCCACGCCACATGAAGAACTTTTTAATTACCTGCATTAGCAATACCCGACTGACACTGTGGCGTGGAATCCAAAGTCATCGGGTATTTGCTTTTGTGGGGATTAATTTTTAAGGTCATGGATTATATTTTAAGACCATATCAGCAAAAGGCTTCAGACAAGGCAATTGATTTCTTCCAATCAAAGAGGAAAATAAATGCGATAATGGTCTTACCAACAGGATCCGGTAAGTCCCTTATCATTGCTGATATTGCAAACAGATTAGATGATCATGTCTTGATTTTCCAACCATCGAAAGAAATATTGGAACAGAATTTCCTAAAACTTCAATCCTATGGATTTTGGGATTGCTCAATCTATTCTGCATCATTCAACTCTAAGAAAATAAGCAAAGTAACTTTTGCAATGATTGGTAGTGTCAGGAATAGTGCTGAACTATTCTCTCATTTCAAATATGTTATCATAGACGAATGTCATGGAGTGAACTCTATTGATCGTGGGTCGATGTATAACAAATTTTTGAGCAGTCTTGATTGTCGTGTCCTTGGGTTAACCGCTACACCTTATCGACTTTCAACGGATGGATTTGGAGGTTCTATTTTAAAATTCATTACCCGTACAAGACCAAGAATATTCTCAGAATTGATTTACCATGTTCAGATAAAAGAGTTATCAGATTTGGGATTTCTATCTAAAATGGAATATTATCAGGTCAATATCGTTGACCCTTCTAAATTGCAACTCAACTCAACGGGTGCTGATTATACGGATAGTTCTGTTAAAAAACACTACTCTGATATTGACTTTAATCTGAAACTTAAAGAAGTAATCGGGAGACTATTAAAAGCCGGACGGAAAAACATATTAGTATTCACACGATTTGTGGCAGAGGCTCAGGAGTTATCTGATTATTTTAACGGACTGGCTGAAATGGTTTCCGGTGAAACTCCCAAAAAAGAGCGTGAGAGAATACTCAATGATTTTAAATCGGGTGAGATAAGAATTGTCACAAACGTAGGTGTATTAACAACAGGATTCGACTTCCCTGAGTTGGGAACCATTGTTCTTGCAAGACCCACTATGTCACTTGCTTTATACTATCAGATGATTGGTAGGGCAATGAGACCACACACATCAAAAGAAAGTTCATGGATAATTGACTTATGCCAAACGTATAAACGATTTGGCAGGGTTGAATCACTTGAATTACGGGCTGAAAGAAATAATCTGTGGGCTATTTATAGCAACGGGAAACAATTAACTAATGTTTACTACGAATAATATGGCTAAAGATACTTATTATTTTTCGCACGACTATAACGCAAGAAATGATCCTAAGATTAGGAAACTAATCAGTAAACATGGCATGATTGGTTATGGAATATTTTGGGCAATAGTTGAAGATTTATACCAAAATGCGAACGCATTGCCAACGGACTACGATCTTATTGCGTTCGATATGCGAGCAGATTGCGAAGTAGTTAAAAGCATAGTAAATGACTTTGAATTGTTCGTAATTGATGGTAGTGAGTTTGGGAGTTCTGCCGTTGAAAGACGGTTAATAGAACGTAATGGTAAAAGCGAAAAGGCCAGACAATCAGCATTTAAGAAATGGGACAAGGTAAAAAATGATGCGAACGCATTGCGAACGCATTGCGAACCTAATGCTATAAAGGAAAGGAAAGGAAAGGAAAATAAAGTTATAGAAGGTATTATCATACCTTCATGGAAAGATGATTTTAATGTTTATTTGGAAGAATGCAAAAAAGCATATAGAGAGTATTACAATGACGAGCAGTTTATAAAAACCCAATCTCAACTTAATCCAAACGTAAATATAAAACTTTCCATAGCGAAAGGATATGAAAACTTTTGGGGAAAAGAATCTGGATGGAAGCATAAAAAGAAATCACGGACAAAGGATATTGATTGGAGGCAGACCATAGTTAATTCAATTGACATGAATAAGGTTTATTATACCAAACAGGAACTTGAATATCAATTAGGTGTTCAAAAACAAAAAATGACGTACTAATGATAATCATCGACATAAAATCCAAAGAGAAGTTTGAGATTGAACCCAAAAAGTCTGGTCAGAATTACACCACTTGTCCGGCTTGTTCTGCCGAAAGAAAGCACAAGAATGCAAAGTCATTTTCATGGAACAATAACGAAGGCGTTGGTTATTGCCACAATTGCGATAGAACATTTGGAGTTATGAGAGAAGAGATAAAGCCAGTTGAATATAAGTTCCCTGCCCCGATAGTGGAAGCAAAGGCATACAGTCAGGGCATGGCAGCTTTCTTTATGAATCGTGGACTGTTTGAATCAACCATGAAGAGGTTTAAAATATCGGAAGGTGAACATTACTTTCCTCAGATTGAAAAGAAGCGCAACGCAATCATGTTTCCGTACTACCTAGATGGGAAACTTATAAACGTGAAGTACCGTGATGGTGAAAAGAATTTCAGTTTAACATCAGGGGCAGAGTTGATTTTATTCAACATTGATTCCATTCAGAAAAACACCACAGTTATCATTAC
>JBAZCD010000334.1:0-4008 GCA_041671205.1 Pedobacter sp. | reverse complement strand
TTGTTGGCATGGAATGGGATAAGAAAACAAACACTCTTTATGCTGTTCACCATGGCAGGGATGATTTCCGTTTGCTATGGCCTGAATTTTACAGTCCGTGGAAAAGCGCTATGCTCCCGGCTGATGAACTTTTCAAAGTTACCGAAGGCCTGAATGGCGGATTCCCGTACTATTATTACGACCAGATGCTCGAAAAGAAAATTCTCAGTCCAGAATATGGTGGCGATGGCATTAAAGAGGGTGATGGCGCCAAACTTCCGAAACCTGTCATTGGTTTTCCGGGGCACTTTGCACCTAATGAAATATTATTCTACAAAGGCGATCAATTCCCTGAACGCTATAAAGATGGTGCTTTTGTCGCCATGCATGGATCTACCAACCGTATCCCATACCCTCAGGTGGGTTTTGTGGTACTGTTCGTTCCGATGAAAGACGGTAAAGTTACTGGTCCATGGGAGGTATTTGCCGATGGCTTTGCCGGCGTAGATACCGTTGCAATAGCAAATGATGCAAAGTACAGACCAATGGGACTTGCAGAAGGCCCGGATGGTTCTTTATATGTTGGAGATACCGAAAAGGGTAAAATCTGGCGCATTATGTATAAGGGTGATAAAAAATCATTCGGCAGCAAACAGCTTGCCGCGATGGAAAAGCGTAAGAATACTGTTTCTTACCTGAAAACACCGGATGAGATGAACGATAACCTCGACAGAAAGGGAAAACCGGTACATGCCGAACTTTTATACAATATTTATTGCCGCGGCTGTCACCAGACTGATGGTAATGGGGATGGAAACCGCTTCCCTCCTCTTGCCGGATCTGAATGGGTGAACAGTGATAAAACGGTTCTGATCAATGTGGTGCTCAACGGACTGACGGGCAATATTCAGGTTAAGGGACAGAACTATAACGATACCATGCCTGCACATGCCTCATTCCTGACCGATAAGGAAATATCGGAGGTGCTGACCTATGTCAGAAGTAATTTTGGCAATAAATCCGGACCTGTAAGTGAGAAGGAAGTGGCGGAAATAAGGAAACTGATGAAAAGGAATTAAAAGTTGAGAATGGAGAATTTGATTAATTGGTTCGATTGAAACGATTTTGTCATCGCGGGTGTAGCGAAACAATCTTCTTTTATAATTGAATTTGAGCATTGAATGGGTTACCGGCAAAATCAGATCAGGCAGACTTTGAAGGCGCATCAGGGCTTAGATTTCTCCTTCGCTTCGGCGATCAAAAGCTTTTCAATTCTTCTGTCGGGTATAAGCCATATCACTGCAACTACAAAATATAAAACCAGGCCGGTTGCCGGATGGATAAAAGAGGTTCCGATAGCTGTAGCATAAATAAGTAAAGATAATTTACCCTTCCAGTCCTTACCCAGGGCTTTAGCAATAAGGGAATCTTTACCATGATGTGATACTAAGGTTTGTGCCAGGATGGTGTAGGCCATTGCATTCATAATGAGTATGATACCGTAAAAAATGACCGGCCACTTTCCAAAATGATTTTCTCCCATCCAAGCCGTAACGAAGGGAATTAAAGAGAGCCAGAATAAAAGATGCAGATTAGCCCATAAGATCGTTCCGTTTACCGACTTCACTGTATGAAGCATATGATGGTGATTGTTCCAGTAAATACCAATATATATGAAGCTCAGCACATAACTTATAAAAACAGGAATGAGTGGCACTAAAGCCTCAATATTTTCTGTATGCGGAACTTTTAACTCCAAAACCATTATGGTAATGATGATGGCAATCACCCCATCGCTGAATGCTTCCAAACGACCTTTCGTAATCATTTAACTATTGAATTTGTATCCAAAATAACAATTTCCATCAACAAATAAATAATTCTGAGCAAATGTCAGGAGCAAAAATGAGTGACAGATCAAGGAACTATCACTCACCAGGCAAAATTATTGTATCAGTTCAGCAAGCTCTTCATCTTCAATAAACAAGTCTGCTTTGGGCATTCTTACTTTGGCTAATGGAAGTAACCAGTCCGTTTCTTCATCGCGATAGCCCAATGGGAGAATCAGCACACTTTTTAAACCACGTTCTTCTAAGCCCAATAGTTGGTCCAGAGCTGCCGGATCAAACCCTTCCATCGGGGTACTGTCAACCTCGAGTGATGCGGCTGCAAGGAGCGCAGTGCCTAAAGCAATATAGGCCTGACGTGCTGCCCATTGAAAATTCTGCTCAGCGGTTTGAGCCATAAAGCGATCACCATATCCCCTGATTACTGCAAGTGATTCCTCCGGTACATTTCGTACCCGGGCAATATTCTTTATCATTGCATCCACACGTTCTGTTGTCACTCTATCCCATGCTGCAAATACCAGTAAATGAGAGGCGTCTGTAATCTGGGGCTGATTAAATGCAATTGGCTTAATTTTCTCCAGCAATTCCTTATTCTGAATAACCAATACCTGATAGGGCTGAAAACCCGCTGATGATGCGGATAAGCGGATGCTTTCAAGGATCTGGTCAACTTTTTTTTGAGGTACGAGACTGCCGTTCATACTCTTTGCAGCATAACGCCAGTTTAATGCAGTTAAAATATTCATTTTTCTTCTTATTAGTTACTTTTAATAACTCAAAACTATTTAGTAACTTTGCATTAAACAATACGGCACCTGTTTTACACTCAGTATTATGAAAGTAACCAATGGCGAAACAGCTTCCGAAGGCAGTCGCGAAGAGATAAGCAATTATTTTTCTGACAGTGAAAAGACAAATCACTGCCCCATCACAGATATTCTCAGCCGTATCAGTGATAAGTGGACCATGCATGCAATCATCATGCTGGGCAAAGCCAACACCCTCAGATTTACGGAACTGAAGAAACTGATACCAGGTATTTCACAACGTATGCTAACCGTAACTCTGCGCACTCTGGAAGAAGATGGCCTGGTTACCCGGACTATTTATCCACAAATTCCACCGAGGGTTGAATATGAACTGACACCGCTGGGCCGTAGTCTGGTTGGACAGCTTATTGGATTGTCCGAATGGGCCGATGACAATATGGTTCATATATTAAGGGCAAGGGAGGAGTACATTTTGAAGAAGAGTTGATAATTGACAACGTCCATGTGACTGACGAAATCTACTTACCGATCGCCCAGGTGATTTCGAGTCGGATCGTTAAGACTTACGAATTTACTTAGGCGATATGCCGGTTAAATTCGTAAGTCGCCATCCCATTTGCTCATTCTCACATTTGCTCATTCCTCCATCGGCAAATGAACAAATCGTCTGATCGACAAATTCTCCTATGCACATGTGACTTACGAAATCTACTTTCCAATCGCCCAGGTGATTTCGTAAGTCTTAACCCCATTTGCTAATTTGCTCATTCTAAAATTTGCTCATTAACCCATCGCCAAATAGACAAATCGTCTCATCGACAAATTACAATAAATGCTTCTGAATGAAATTCTCTGCTCCCGGGGATGAGATCCTTCGTCGCCTTAATTTTCTGGTAAATTCAAAATTTCATCGGCTCCTCTGGATGACAAGCGTGATTAAAACTGTGTATCATATTGAACATTTTGTTTGAAATTCTACCCTCAATCCACCATCGACAAATGGACAAATCGTCTCATCGACAAATTCTCCTGTACCCATGTGACTTACGAAATCAACTTCCCAATCGCCCGTGTGATTTCGTAAGTCTTATCCCATTTGCTCATTCTCAAATTTGCTCATTGACCATATTACTGAAGTCCATGCACCATGTACTGGCTTTTTTACATTATTTCCTTTATTGAAAATAAATTAGTTTAAATTAAATATTTGTATTTTTATATTAAACGCTTTCAAAACTCCAATTATGAACAAGATTTTAATTATCGCAGCAGCAGCAGTAATGCTATTTGGATCCTGTAAGAAGGATATGATCACTGAGACGACTAATCAGGATGATCTTAAAAAATATGCCGGGATGACTTCAAGTGCATTATTATTAAAAGCTAATGATGGTTCAGGCATACAGATG
>JBAZCD010000333.1:0-4011 GCA_041671205.1 Pedobacter sp. | reverse complement strand
TCCCACTCAGAAATGACTATCCGGTGGTTTGTGTGAGCTGGAATGATGGTAAAGCATTTTGCGAATGGCTGACCAAGAGAGAGAGAGATGCAGGTCGGCTTCCAAAAGGACTTGAATATCGTTTGCCTACTGAAGCAGAATGGGAATATGCAGCCAGGGGCGGTCTTGAAGACACTTATTACTGGTGGGGTAGTGATCTGAGTGAGGGCGAGGGTCGTTTGAATATTTCTGCTATTGACTTTTTGCCTGGTCGCAACAAGACCTGGCCATTAGCTAAAGCGCCCTGGAGCGATGGCTTTGCATTCGTCTCTCCTGTAGATCATTTTGGAGAAAAGGGAAGAAACGGTTTCGGACTGGCGGATATGTGTGGTGGTGTATGGGAGATTGTACTGGATCATTTTGATCCAAAGGGTGGACATGAGGAACCTCTTTTTGCAGAGCAGAATTATCGTCCTGTTTGTCGTAGCGGTAATTATTTTGACGTTCCAGGCAATGCCCGTATTGCGGTACGCCTGGGACTTCAGGGGATTAGCTATTCTGATTCCCGTGATGGTTTTCGGATCGCTTTAGGTGTAGCACGGGATAAAAAGTAATGCGCCAAATGTTTTGCTTTGGATCAACATTCTAAAAAGGATCACGATCATCCGGAATAAGAATTATATTTAATTGCAATAAATGGTACAATCTTCTATTCGGATACATTTATAGAAAAAAGTATCATTAATGTAAACAGGAGTATCTGATTAATTTGTCTAAGAAAGTGAAATTTGATTTCGCCTTAAATCCTTTTTAAAAATGAAACCTCCATGTGCAGCAAAGCACAAACCGAAATGAACAAACCTTAAAAGCACATGGAAGCTTTATCACCATTAAAAACAAATTTATACCAATGAAAAAAAGAATTCAACGTCGTGATTTCCTGAGAACTGCAAGCTTAGCCGGAATTGGTCTTGGAATAACCGGGATGTCCCCAATGCTATTTGCTAAAGGCGCTACCCAAAAAAAGATAAGGATTGGTATTATCGGACTTTCTGTTCATACTGAGGCTTTTTCAGAAATGCTTAATGCCGATGTAACCGATGCGGATATCAGTGGCTTCCGGGTAGTGGCAATCTATCACCCAAAAGGTAATCCTGATGTAGAATTCAAAGCTGAAATGTTGGCTGATTGGACTGTAAAGGCTAAAGGCCGGGGTATTGAGCTTGTTGACTCTGTAGATAAGCTGCTCAATATGTCGGATGTTGTGATGCTTGAAACCAATGACGGAAGGCCGCATATGGAACAGTTATTGCCTGTTTTTAAAGCTGGTAAGCCGGTATTTATCGATAAACCAATCGGAGCGAATTTAAAAGAAGTGGTTGAAATATTAAATGCTTCAAAGAAATACAAGGTGCCGGTTTTTTCTTCCTCATCGCTGCGATATGTTAGCGGGGCACAGGAAGTGCGAAATGGAAAAGTAGGAAAAGTTCTTGGTGCAGATACGTATAGCCCTGCTTCATTGCAGTCATCTCATACGGATATGTATTGGTATGGAATACATGGTGTTGAATCGCTGTATACAATAATGGGAGGCGTAGGATGCCAGCAGGTTACCCGCACTCATACAGAGGATACTGATGTTATTGTTGGTACCTGGGAAGGTGGCCGGATTGGGGTATTCAGGGGCTTGAGATCTGGCGTAAGGGGTTATGGTGGAACTGCTTTTGGTGAAAAGGGAGTAGCAACTATTGGGACATTCGAAGGGTATCGCCGCTTGCTTGTTCCGGTTATTGAATTTTTCCGTACCCTGAAATCTCCGGTTGATCTGGCAGAAACAATTGAGATCTATGCTTTTATGGAAGCTGCTGATGAGAGTAAAAGACTTGGCGGTGTTCCGGTGACTTTGTCGAGTGTACTTTCGAAAGTCAATTGATCATGATAAAAGAATTTGAGTCGTTCTAACAATAAAAATTTAATAAAATCACAATTTCTAATTTTTAAACAATAAGCATTTATGAAAAAGTATAATGTAGGTATAATTGGGTATAGCTGGGTTGCTACTGCACACATCACAGCTATCAATAAAAGTCCAAATGCTCAGGTTACAGCTATTTATTCATCGCGTCCGCATGATGATGCAGCTGAAAGTGAAAAATGGGGTTCTCCGATCAAAACCTATACCGATTTAAACGCAATGCTATCAGATAAGAGTATTGACGCAGTGTCGATCACAAGTTATTCTGATCAGCATGCCGCCCAGGCAGTTGCTGCGGCAAGAGCAGGTAAACATATCATCCTTGAGAAACCAATGGCACTTTCATGGGAAGACTGTTTACTGATTGAGTCTGAAGTTAAAAAGGCAGGAGTGAAGGTTTGTATCTGTTTCGAGTGTCGTTACTCTAATCAATTCATGGTTAGTAAAGCACTTGTCGATACTGGTTTGATTGGAGATATTCATTATGCTGAGGTTGATTATCTTCACGGACTTGGGCCATGGTATGGTCAGTACCACTGGAATATTAAAAAGGATAAAGGTGGTAGCTCTATTCTTACCGCTGGTTGCCATGCATTGGATGCTATGCTTTTATTCATGGGAACTGGCGTTGAGGAAGTTACCAGCTATGAAACAAAATCTAAAAATCCGATTTTCCAGGCTTATGAATATACCACAAGCAGGGTAAGTATATTCAAATTTAAAGATGGAAGAGTTGGTAAATCTTCAGCTATCATTGATTGTATTCAACCTTACTATTTCCATACTCATCTTTTTGGCAGTGAAGGAAGCCTGTTGGACGATAAGTTCCACTCTGAGAAACTCGGGACTGACCATCATTTATGGAGTTCATTGGCTATGAAAATGCTCGACACAGGCGATGTCGCAGATCATCCTTATCAGGCACAGTTTGATAAATTTTTTGAGTGCCTGCTTGAAGGCGCTGACATGCCTCTCACAAGTTTAAGTGACGGAATAAAAACTCATGAAATCATTTTTGCCGCCGACAGATCTGCTGCGACAGGAAAACCAGTAAGATTATAATATTATTTGATTAGGGGTAAATGAAGAAGACAGCGCTGGCAGTAGCCGCACATCCTGATGATATTGAATTCATGATGGCCGGAACATTGGTCCTCTTGAAAAATCAAGGCTATGAGATTCATTACATGAATCTTTCAACAGGTAATTGTGGGAGTATAGAATATGATTCTTTAACTACCACTGAAATAAGGTTGAAGGAAGCCCAAAATGCTGCGAATATTTTGGGCGCCCAATTCCATGGTCCGATATGCAACGACTTTGAGATTTTTTATGAACTTGAATTGCTCAGAAAGTTAACAGGAGTTATCCGAATGGTTAAACCTTCGGTGATATTAACTCACTCGCCATCTGATTATATGGAAGACCATATGAATACCAGTCGTCTGGCAGTGACAGCTGCTTTTATTCGGGGTGTTCCTAATTTCGCAGCTGATCATTCTGCGGTAAATAATTATGACTGTGCCGTTTACCATGCTTTACCGCATTCACTTTTAGATCCTTTGAGACATAAGGTAATTCCTGAAATTTTTATAGATACCAGTACTGTACACGCCGTAAAGTGCAAGGCTCTGGGAGCTCATAAAAGTCAGCAGAATTGGCTGGAAGACAGTCAGAAAATGAATTCCTATATCCAGTCAATGGAAAACTTTTCTTTAACAGTTGGAAGCATGTCCAATCGGTTTGAACATGCTGAAGGATGGAGGAGACACCTGCATTTCGGCTTCTCAGAAGATGGATTTGATCCCTTGAAAGAGTTGGGTGCATCTTATTTAACGAATGCGGATTACAAGTTCGAATAATCAGAAAAAAACATAAACAACAAAATACTATAACAATTTTAAAAGAATATTATGCGTAAGAAAAGTTCTATTGCTCCGGGTTGGTGGGATTATACCACTTTGGATTTAGGTCAGAAAGTAACAGATAAAATTGCAGCGTTGACGCCTGAAGAAATGATTGGTATGTCCAGACCAGGCTTCAAAGTAGTTTTTTAT
>JBAZCD010000332.1:0-4015 GCA_041671205.1 Pedobacter sp. | reverse complement strand
GAGGCAGGAATTGCCATAAAGAACATTGAAAGTTCATCATTCCTGATCAACTTCATTTCTTCCAATATGAATGCTGATGTGGCGGCCAAGCAGCAAATGCTTGAGGTAGCTAATCTGCATGAACGTGCAAAAATGGTTCTGGAACACCTGACCCAGGAATTGCAAATGCAGGAACTGAAGAATCAGATCCAATCCAAGGTAAGGGTCGACCTCGATAAGCAGCAGCGTGATTATTTCCTGAATCAGCAGCTAAAAACCATCCAGGAAGAGCTGGGAGGAAATTCACCCGACCTGGAGATCGAAAGTCTGAGAAGCCGGGCTGCGAAAAAAAAATGGGGCAAGGAAACTGCAGTACATTTCAATAAGGAAATTGAAAAACTGGCCAGAATGAATCCGGCAGCAGCTGATTATTCGATTCAGATCAACTATCTGGAGCTGCTTCTGGACCTCCCATGGAATGATTTCACAAAAGATAATTTTGACCTTAAACGGGCCGGGAAGATCCTCGAAAAAGATCATTATGGCCTTGATAAAGTCAAGCAGCGTATCATCGAATACCTCGCCGTCCTGAAACTAAAACATAATATGAAGGCCCCAATCCTCTGTTTGGTAGGCCCTCCGGGAGTTGGTAAAACTTCACTTGGAAAATCGATAGCCAAGGCTTTGGGCAGAAAATATGTCCGCATGGCTTTGGGAGGCATCAGGGATGAGGCTGAGATCAGAGGTCACCGTAAAACATATATCGGTGCCATGCCTGGCAGGATTATACAATCCATCAAAAAAGCAGGCACCTCTAACCCGGTATTTGTGCTTGATGAGATAGATAAAGTTGGGAATGATTTCCGCGGGGATCCTTCATCTGCACTTCTGGAAGTACTGGACCCTGAACAGAATAATGCATTTTATGATCACTATGTTGAGGTTGATTATGACCTTTCAAGTGTGATGTTCATCGCAACTGCCAATTCACTGAGCACTATTCAGCCGGCATTGTTAGACCGGATGGAGATTATTGAAGTGAATGGCTATACCATAGAAGAGAAAATTGAGATCGCAAAGCAGCATTTGCTGCCAAAACAACGTGAACAGCATGGAATAAAGTCAAAAGATATCACACTGAAGAATCAGGTGATTGAAAAAGTGATCGAGGATTATACCCGCGAATCAGGTGTCCGCGGACTGGAGAAAAAAATAGGCTCAATGGTGCGTGGAGTTGCAACTAAAATTGCGATGGAAGTGGAATATAACCCGACTATCAGCAAAACAGATGTTGAAACTATTTTAGGCCCTCCGATATTTGATAAGGATCTATATGAAGGTAATGAAGTAGCCGGTGTGGTTACAGGCCTGGCATGGACCCAGGTTGGCGGCGACATTCTCTTCATTGAGGCAAGCCTGAGTCCGGGAAAGGGTAAACTATCCCTCACCGGGAATCTGGGTGACGTAATGAAAGAATCTGCCACTATTGCAATGGCTTACTTACGTGCTCATGCATCCAAATTCAATATCGACCACAGATTATTTGATCAGTGGGATGTGCATGTCCATGTTCCTGCCGGAGCAACACCGAAAGACGGTCCCTCAGCAGGAATCACAATGTTAACTGCATTGACATCTGCTTTTACCCAACGTAAAGTAAAGCCTCACCTGGCAATGACAGGCGAAATTACACTGCGTGGCAAAGTGCTTCCGGTGGGTGGTATCAAAGAGAAAATACTGGCCGCAAAAAGAGCGGATATCAAGGAAATAATTCTTTCAAAATCAAACAGAAAGGATATTCTGGAGATCAAAGAAGATTATATAAAAGATCTGAACTTCCATTACGTAAGCGAAATGAAAGAAGTGATCGAGCTTGCTCTGAGCAAAGACAGGGTCAAAGATGCAATAGATATTTCTGTAAAGAGTACATCTTCTGAAGTTCATTAATTTGATATAAGCTCCTGAAATATTCTTAATTTTAAGTATACACCTATCTAAAATTCAGATTATGAAAACCAGAAGTACCTCATTATTAATCCTTTGCTTCCTTCTGATAAACGGGTTTGCAAAAGGGCAAAAAGCAAGACCGGCATCTTCAGGAGTTGAAAAGCCTGCACAAAATATATTTGTTGAGCTGGGCGGCCAGGGATTGTTATTTACTGCCAATTATGACACCCGTTTTTCCAATCGCAGGGATGGCCTTGGCGGCAGAGTTGGAATAGGTTATGTCGCCATAAACGGAGATAATGCGACCACTGTGCCTTTATCATTGAACTACCTTTTAGGCAAAGGGAAACATTTTTTTGAAATGGGTCTTGGGGCCACACTTCTTGCTACAGGAGGTAATGATAATTCCATTCTTTTTGATGAAAACAATAGCAATATCATTGGCACAATGAGCTTTTCATACAGATTGCAACCTGCAGACGGTGGATTTTCGTTAAGAGCAGGTCTTACTCCGGTTTTTAACAAGGTTTTTTTTATTCCTTACTATGCCGGAATAAGTTTAGGATATAGCTTTTAATCCTAAAAAAATACGATGTTTGCCGGAATTTATTTGCCACCAAATATTCTACTTCTGTCAGTTACATGAAAAAAGCAATCTTATTGTTATCTGTCACATTATGTCTTTCCTGTTACAACTAAAATGCTCAATCCGATAATTACAAAAGCGAATTCAGTTTCAGAAGTGATAATGACTCCTATCTGGCTTATGGGCAGGACAGATATTATACAAATGGTCTGTTTCTATATTTCAGATCTGCACTGGACCAGTCGGGATTAAAGAACACCAAACTAAACAAGATCATCTGGGAGCTTGAAACAGGTCAGAAAATGTACAACCCCCTAACAGACAGCATTAAGAGTATTGATTTTGTTGACCGCCCATTCGCTGCTTACCTTTACGCTGGTGGAAGTATCCATTTTCTCTATAATTCAGAAAGCAGTCTTAAGATTGGTATTCAGGCAGGCACAATCGGCCCTTCTGCAAAAGGAAAAGAGGCTCAGGAATTTTTACATAAAACAGCCGGGTTCTATGAAATTAATGGCTGGCAATGGCAGGTAAACAACGAAATGGGAATTAATTCGACCCTGGATTATAACCGCTTACTTAAACGGTCTTCTTCCGGAACAACAGATTTTATTTTAAGCTCCTACCTCAATGCCGGAAATACCTTTGCAGGGGCAGGTGCAGGCATTATGTTTCGCAATGGGGTAATTAACTCACTTTTTAACTCTGCAAGTACTCAAAGTACAATTTCCAATAAGTCGGCATCAAAACCGGAAAATGAAAAAGAGTTTTTTTTCTATGCTAAACCGATGCTCCATTTTATAGCTTATGATGCAACGATACAGGGTGGAATGTTCAGAGATGATAAAGGGCTGGTGATATATGATGTAAAACCTTTTGTATTCAGTCAGCAGGCAGGAATAATTTATTCCAAAAACAGATGGACCGGAGATTTCTCACTCATCTTTAAATCAAGAGAAGTAAAAAGCTCAGCAAAACCGCATCAGTATGGTTCGGCTGCATTGTATTACAGGTTTAACAAAGACTAAGGAAAATTTAATCCCTGAGAAAATCCCTCCTGTTAATCTTTTTCAGTGCATTCAATTGTTTAGCCCTAAGCCTGCTTTCTATAGCTGAACGTTTTGGCCTGGTAGCTTTTCTCCTGGCAGGCTGATAAAGTGCTGTTTTTAGCAGTTGCTGAAGTTTTTCCAGACTCCTTTGTTTATTATGCAACTGACTTCTCTCCTCTTCAGTTATGATCTGCAACACCCCTTCCGCATTAATTCTGTTGGCAAGTTTATGCAATAAAATGGCTTTTTGATCGGCAGTAAACAAGCCTGACGACCTGATATTAAGATTCAGTTCCACCTTTGACGAAACCTTATTCACATTCTGCCTGCCCTTTCCTCCGCTTCTGGAAGTTTTGAACGTAATTTCTTTTAATAGATCATGACCGGAAAATTCCATGATCAAAATTACTCAATACTGATGTATTCATTCTAAACTATAAGGTATATTTTAAAG
>JBAZCD010000331.1:0-4041 GCA_041671205.1 Pedobacter sp. | reverse complement strand
TTTGCATCGCCATCTCTTTGATGGATGCCATCAGTGCTTTGAACTCTTTGTCTGATTTAGGACGAACCTCCTCAAATTTTTGAATGCTGGCCTTTATATATGGGTCACTCTGGACTTCCTCATTCAGACGAAAACGCTGTTTACCCTGTATAATCACCGTAGTGTTACCATCGGGCATCTGAAGCATTTTGATGATCAGAGCAACCGTCCCGACCTGGTTTAATTGCTCAAATGCCGGATCCTCAATTGCAACATCACGCTGAGAAACAACACCAATTATCCGGTCGCCGCGATAAGCATCCTTAATCAGTTTAATGGATTTATCTCTTCCAACAGTTATCGGAATTACAACTCCTGGAAACAATACTGTATTCCTTAAAGGCAGAATCGACAAAATGTCGGGTGTTTCTTCATTATTCATTTCCTCTTCATCCTCCTGGGACATCAGTGGAAAGAACTCAGTATCTTCACTAATTAAAGGTAATGTGCGGTTAAAATCAAAGTTATCGTAGCTACTCATCTATATCTTAATAACGTCATTATGACAGTTGAATTTATTCAAAGGCGATAAAATCAGCCTGAATACTAAAAGCGCAAGGTATGTGCCAATTTCCGGTCAAACTAAAAATAGGCAGATTAATAGGAATATACAGACAAATCTGCCGACTTGATAATTTATTTCAGATTGTTTTTTTAAAGGAAGAAACAAAATTTGTACATTTAAAATAATATTGGCTGAAGGCCGTTTATTCCTATCGATACGATATAAATTTGTTACCAATTCAAATGAGATCATTTTCAGGCTTACTAATCATTCTACTAACAGCGAATTTTGCTATCGCTCAGACTTCTTATCACAAAATGGGGCAGAAGGCCCTTATTGATGGAAATTTTAAGGCTGCTGTCTCAAATCTTGAGAAAGCACTTGCTACAGACTCCACGGATGTGAATACCTTGTATATGCTTGGATATTCGTATTACCATTCTTCCAGTTATAAGGAAGCTGTCAATACCTTTAATAAGGTAATTGCACTGAAACCGACAGAAAACAGTGCTTATTATTACAGGGGTAAGGCCCGGAATATTATGGCAAATGATACCAAAGGTATCGCTAATCCTGACAGAGAAAAATTGCTTCTTGCAGCGATTAAGGACTTTTCAAAGGCTATTGATCTGAATGCGGATGATGTAAAATTGTATCAGAACAGAGCGGTAGCCTACCGTGATTATGGTGTGCTTAAGGGGCAGAAAATTCCTAATTTTTATGACAAAAATAAAGCTACGGGTTCATTCAGGTCTTGTATAGCCGATTTTGAAAAGGTTTTGTCTATTACCCCGGATCGCAAGGATATTGTCGGCCAGCTTGAGGACGCTAAAATTTATCTGCAAAATCTTAAATAGTATTTTTAGAAATACGAAGAAGAACCCGGTCCCTGCCGGGTTTTCTTTTTTATGGAAAATTTGGAGATATTCGGCATAAAGAATTCTTATTATGCTTAGATCAATCAGAAAATTTGAAAACCTTCACATTGCCTGCTGGCTGCTAAAAGACACGTGCTGGGTAATGAATATGCGTGTTTTAGGCATAATAATGATCTTTCCAACCCTGTTTCTGGCTATTTTTATTACAATTAAGTTCAGAAAGGTAGTTTCTGAATTTTACCATAATCTTGCTGTTTGTTTATGGATAACGGCCAATACGATCTGGATGATCGGTGAATTTTTCTTCGATGATACCTTAAGACCCTATGCGATGGTATTTTTTGTCAGCGGCCTGGTGATACTGATCGTTTATTATGCTTTCGTCTACAGAAAATTAGCTGCTTATCAGGATAGCAGAGGGTAGGTTAACTGATTCAGTTCTGATCGGCCGGCTTATTTTACTACAATTCCTCTGATCTGATAGGAGTTCTTTCCCATAAACCGTACCTTCTGATTTTTGTCAATGGAATAGACAGAATCGGGAACATAAGTTAGTTCCTCTGAAGATTCATATAGATTATTCAGTGTGATGTTTTTGATCCGAAAATAAACGGGCCTGCCATTATGCCCTTTTTTTATCAGTACAGACCTGGTTCGTAAACTGGTATCTATAGCCAGGTAGGAAACGCTATTATCGTTTTCTCTGATAGTATAGCTGTCACGCCATGCAGGCTTATTGATGTCGGAAGCAATAAACAATGAAAGTTCGTTATTCCAATCAACAGTGAGGCCGGTTTTAACTTCATACACTTCATTCTGTCTGACACTCTTGTTTACAAGTGCTTTTTGATGAGACAGACGTTCAATCTCAGCTTCGAAAAAGCCTTTGATATCCAAATATTTAGCTTTTTCAGGTTTTTCCTCCAGGTTTGTACAGGAAGAAATGAAAATCAGGAATAGAATAATAGTTACACCCCGCATTATGAAACCAAAATCTCTCCGCTCATAATCTCTGGAGTAGGAATATTCATCAATTTCAGGATAGTAGGAGCAACATCTCCAAGTTTCCCATCGCGGATATGCTTAAAATCCTTGTCAATCAATATACAGGGTACCAGATTTGTTGTATGGGCTGTGTTTGGAGTTCCATCGGCATTGATCATATAATCAGCATTGCCATGGTCGGCCAGGATAATGAATGAATAATCATTTCTAATACCGCATTCTACAACCTGTTTCAGGCATTGGTCAACAGTTTCAACGGCTTTTACAACGGCACTGAACACCCCAGTGTGTCCAACCATATCAGGATTAGCAAAATTCAGACACACAAAATCAGGCCAGCCGCTTTCAAGTTCAGGACAAATAGCATCTGCAATCTCTGAGGCACTCATTTCCGGCTGTAAATCATAGGTTGCAACTTTTGGGGATGGGATGAGGATTCTCCTTTCATTTATAAATTCCTTTTCCCTTCCTCCAGAGAAAAAGAAAGTAACATGGGGGTATTTTTCAGTTTCCGCTATGCGTATCTGGTTTTTATGGTTTCTCTCTAAAACAGCGCCAAGCGTGTCGTTCAGATCATCTTTGGTAAATACAACATGAACATTTTTAAAAGTTTCATCATAGCTGGTCATGGTCACATAATGGAGATCCAGCGGAAACATATTGTATTCCGGAAATGATTGCTGTGTGAGAACGGTAGTTATTTCCCTGCCCCGGTCTGTTCGGAAATTAATACAGATCACTACATCCCCTTGCTCAATTTTACCTACCGGAATGCCGTCATTATCTATTTTTACGATAGGATCAATAAACTCATCGCTGATTCCTTCGTTATATGACTTTTGGATACTGTCAGAAATGCTAATGCTGGGCTTGCCTGTACCGTGTACCAAAAGATCATAAGCTAGTTTTACACGTTCCCAGCGGCTATCCCTGTCCATCGCATAATAACGGCCAATAGCTGATGCAATTGTCCCCGCGGAGTGTTCCAGGTGATTTTCCAGTTCTCTGATGAACTGAAGCCCCGAATTTGGATCCGTGTCCCGCCCATCCATGAATGAGTGAATAAATACTTTTTTGACCTGGTTGGCTTTTGCTGCATCGCATAGGCCTTTTAAATGATCTATATGGGAGTGTACACCACCGTTTGACAGCAGACCTATAAAGTGTACATTTTTATCTTCTTTTTTTGCGTGGTCGAATGCTGCCTTCAATACCGGATGATTGATCAGCTCATTTTCTTTTACTGCCTTATTTATTCTTCCGAGTTCCTGATAGATCACCCGTCCGGCTCCCAGATTCATATGCCCGACTTCAGAATTCCCCATCTGTCCTTCCGGAAGTCCTACAGCTTCACCTGAAGCCTGAAGCTTTGAATTTGGATAATTTTGTATGAGATGATCGAAAAAGGGAGTGTCTGCAACACTTACTGCATCAGATTTATCATGTTTCCCGTAGCCCCAGCCATCAAGAATCAAAAGAATTGCTTTTTTATTTTCCACGTTACAAATATACACCCAACTTTAAATTAATTCATATATTTTGAATTATGGCATAATATTAGTGCTAATACTAAATAAAAGATGGGAGCCAAAATTCTAATCAGTATTATTTCTT
>JBAZCD010000330.1:0-4050 GCA_041671205.1 Pedobacter sp. | reverse complement strand
TATCGTCGGCAAGGCAGCCTCCAAAATTATATTTTCTTAGGAAATGAAACCAGTTATAACCGGCTTTCTGATAAGGCCTTAAAATACCATGGAAGGCTTTTGGTACATCAACATCTTCAATTTCTTCGAAATCAGCAAGCTTTTGCAGCTTTCTATCCATCGTAACAGCAGCCAGTTCACTATTACTGAAATCGTTAACCAAACCGATATGGTATTTCTTGAGCTTGAGCTGCTTGCCTCCCTCTGTAAACTGGAGCAGGTTGCTGTATTGCGAAAACCATTCTTCGGGGATCACTGCGATTTCCCCGGAAGGAAGCCTGAATTCCCTGATCTTGTTCAGAATATGATTTTTAAGGTCAATGAAGGGAATCTGGTATGGTCCGAAATGCACAACAGCATGGATATCAAACCAGTCGTTATTTTCACGGATCTCCAGATCTACCTTGCTTCTTCCAATCACATAACGCTTCCCGCCTTCGGTTTGCTCAAAGGAGAATCCCTTTGCTTCCAGTTCATCATGATGCTGATTTAACCAGTTAATTATGCTGAATGAGGAAGCTTCCGGATCCTTATCGAAAGGTAAGGGGCTGTAAACATTCAGGAATAATGATCCTGAAGGCCTTAATCCCAGTTCCTGAAGAATGTTTAATTTATTTTTTTCCCAGCTAAGTGAGCGTTTGATCCTGTGAAAAATATATTCATTATCCTGTTTCTCCATTCTTACGGTTACCCGTCTGTCACTTCCGGCGGGGAAAATATAATCGCCATATCTGAAGTAAAGCTGTAACAGCGGAGCTTCAGAGTTGGAATGCATCAATTTCAGGATTGGAATGGCATCAAATTTTTCAGTGCGTATTTCAAAACCCTCGGCATAAACCGCATGTTTCTCGATCAATGGCGCAACAAATTTCTCGAAATAGGTCTTTTCAGACGATTTCGGGATCGAGATATAACGCTTATTGAGAAAAGGGATTAGCTTTTTCCCCTCTACATCTTCTTCAAAATAGTAAAGTACATCGTCAAGCAGGAGCCAGGCTGGATGATTGCAGATGATTTGAGCATCCCTGAACATAAATTCAATGCGCTGCCCCTGAAATTTAATCGTAGGGAAATATCTTGTTTCTGTAACACTGCGCCTGAAATGAAATAAAACGGAGGCTGGTTCTGAGGCAATGATCAGCTTCCGGTCAACCGGCCAGCCTTCTTTGCTCATCAGGTAAAGATCCCTGTCCCCGATTAGTTTGAGGGCTTCGATAAGTTTCTTTTCAATCTTAGGCCTGATTACATCGTGAATCTTTTCGTCAAATATGCTGCTGAAATACTCTACGGGCCGTATCGCTTTTTTATGATAACGCTTAATGATATGACTCTGTTCTATTTCTTCCAGCAGTTTGATCAGCTTAAGATCGGTTTCATCCAGTATTGATGAAAATTCCTGTGCAGTGGTGCTGAATAATCGCTGATAGGTGAGAGAGAAACCTTCGTCTGAGTTTAGTTGTACAACATGAGGCTCGATGAGGTAGCCAAGAAAGTCATGCTTGCATATAGAATATACAATTTTGCATGGTTTTTCACTGTCAACTCTCAACATAGGTAATTTGAAAAAATATAAGAAAGCTGACTATTAAAAAATTCTAAATCTAAACAGATTTTTCTTTTTTCTATTTAATTGCTCTAATAAATATGATTTTTTAACAAACGAAGTATTTATTATGAAAATTTCATAATAAACAAGACCTCTGGTTCTGTATTTTTGCCGATTTTGAAAAAAATGATGGAATGACTGCGTAAAGACCTGTAGAATTAAGTTTTTGTTCAGAATGTAATCCGGATCAGGTGTTAATAGCCCCCAGGTAAACAAAAGTTGCCGGGCCTTCTAAAAATACTTCGCTGAATAAATTTCCGTCATAGTTGAAATCTACACTCAGATCGCCTCCGGGTACTTTGATTGCAGTATGCACTTTCCCTTCAAGGCCTTTTTTCCTGGCCATGGTCATGGCTACAGCGGTAACACCGGTTCCGCAGGCGAATGTTTCATCCTCCACGCCTCTTTCGTAAGTTCTTACAAAATAGTGGTCTCCAAGATCCTCCACAAAATTGACATTGATTCCTTTAGGTCCATAGATTTCATTGTACCGGATATTTTTACCATCCTGATACACGTTTCTTTTTTCAAGATTCTTTACCGGAAGAACATAATGAGGTGACCCTGTATTAAGAACAAAGGCATCGCCATCTGTTTGGATAGACTGAACATCAATCATTTGCAGGCTGACCCAATTTCCTTTTTCTGAAATTCTGGCATAATGGGGTCCGTCGACTGCCAAAAAGTTAGTTTCATTCTTAATGATTTCAAGATGCTTTGCAAAGGCAACGATACATCTTCCGCCATTGCCACACATACTGCCTTCTCCGCCATCAGCATTGAAGTACAGCATTTCAAAGTCAAAGCCTTCTTTGGCTTGCAGAACCATCAAGCCATCTGCGCCAATTCCGAAATGGCGGTCGCATAGTTTTTTTATTGCCTCAGGCTTGCCGGTTAATGGAAATGTGCGGTTTCTGTTATCTATCAGGATAAAATCATTCCCTGCGCCTTCGTATTTAAAAAAATTGACTTGCATATAAATTAGGTAATAAATTATGAAAGGCTGATTTTTTGTCTTAATGGCCAAACATTTTATAAATTTCGGAATTATAATTGGAAATGCTTCACCCTGCAAATCAGAAAGCTTGCTTTAAAATGTGATCTTTAACATTTTTTAACATAAAATAGATACCCTGAATGCATGAATTATGTTTAAGTGGTATTAATTTTGAGTATAAATTCATTAGAACAAAAAAGTAAAATTGAATATATGAATAAGATAGGTGTAACTTTTTTAGCGGCATGTCTGGGTGGGGCTGTTGCTATCGGATCGTACAAGTTAATTGAGAGCAGATATCAGAACGGAATTTCATTTGAAGATAAGCAGAAAGTTTACTTCACTAATAATCCAGCGGCAACGGTCAACTCCTCTACAGGGGCACTTGATTTCACACAGGCAGCAGCTACGGTTACCCCTGCAGTGGTGCATATCAAAACTACCTATAACAGTGATGCGAGCGGCGGGTATTCGGGCCGTGATCAGATGCAGGATCTTTTTGAAGATTTTTTTGGCGGCCGTCGACGTCAGCCGCAGGGCCCTGCCCAGGGGTCAGGTTCAGGGGTGATCATTTCTGAGGACGGATATATCGTGACGAACAATCATGTGGTTGACAATGCTGATAAAATTAATGTCATCCTTCCTGACAAGCGTTCTCTGGTTGCCAAAGTGATCGGACGGGATGCGAATACTGACCTTGCCCTGATAAAAATTGAGGGTTCCGGATTTCCGATTGTGAAAATGGGAAATTCTGATAATGTGCGTGTTGGAGAGTGGGTACTGGCAGTTGGGTATCCATTTGCCCTCAATACTACAGTTACGGCAGGTATTGTCAGTGCTAAAGGAAGGCAGATCGGAATTCTTGATCAGGGTAATGAGCCCGATTCTGATGGCACCCCTCAGCCAAGAACGGCCATTGAATCATTTATTCAAACTGATGCTGCAATCAACCGTGGAAATAGTGGCGGAGCATTGGTGAATACTAATGGTGAACTTATTGGTGTGAATGCGGCCATTGCTTCACAAAGCGGAAGTTATGAAGGTTATGGTTTTGCGATCCCGATCAACCTGGCTAAAAAAGTGTTAAATGATTTCAAAGAATTCGGATCCGTGAGAAGAGGGTATATCGGTATCAATTTCACCGGACTGGATGCCGAGCAGGCTAAACGTCTTGGGGTAAATGAAATTAACGGATTATATATAGATAAAGTAATTCCTGGAAGCGGTGCTGCCCAGGCCGGATTAAAAAATGGAGATATCATTACCAAAGTGGAAGGGAATCAAATTCTTTCACCCGCCGATCTGCAGGAGCGTATCGGCCGTCTTGGTCCCGGTGATAAAGTTCAGCTTTCCTATCTGAGAGATGGAAAGACCTTATCAGCTAACGTGACCCTGAAAGGTGAAGAAT
>JBAZCD010000329.1:0-4054 GCA_041671205.1 Pedobacter sp. | reverse complement strand
GGTGGGGGGCATCTTTGGGCATAATTTCCAGCACCCGCACCAGGGCAGCCAACACCCAGCCATTGCCTCTTGACCAGTAACAATCCTCACCATTGGGTTCTTTGTAAGGAGGTACAAAATCTTTGTCACGCCACCATAGATTATCTTTTGGATTGTAGAGTCCCTTCCCGCCCTGAATATTTTTGCTGTGGTTATACATCTGGTACATCCGTTCGAAATAGCGGTTGTCTTTGTACAAGACACCCAATTTTGCATAAACAGGCATTGCCATTTGGAGGGCATCGATCCAGGTCCAGTCGTCAATCTTTTCTGATGCCATCATCAGATCGATGGATGCTTTTAAATCTTTGACCCGCTCCGGTTTCTGGTCAATCAGGTACATATCAATGTAAGTCTGACCGCAGCACTGGTTGTCGGCATTCCGGGTCTGCACTCCTCCATTCAATCCCCATTTGTGCGACTCTCCCCATGCAACAGCATAATCATAATAGGCTTTATCGTGGTTCAGTCCGTACAAAGCCATCAGCCCCTCGTAATAGACGGCACGGGTCCAGATGTGGCTCAGGCGTGTCTTGTCATTGATGATGACTTGTCCGGGATCGGGCCATTTGGCCATGAAATAAGCGTTGGTCAGGATCATATTATCCATAATCTCCTTTTGGGAAGGCAGATTTTGTGCACTTGAGATTCCAGCGTCGAAAATAACTATGAACAGTAGGAGCAAGAATTTACGATTTTTCATTGGATATAAAGGATGATGTTAAAGTTGTACTTTTCGGCAATATCTATTACAAAATTGAACTACACTACTGTGATACCCTTCTCTTAGGGTTTCCCATAGGGGGTATCGTTGGCTGGTGCCATCAAGTGGAGTGGCGTGGTGGAATCGTTGATTTTTTGGGCATGGAGTGCAAGGCTGCCCAAGAAAATCAGAATGAGAGAAAGCATCAATTTTATAGGGTTTCTAATTACCATGATTAAAATATTTTGAAATTCGAAAAATTAAAATTTACGGTAACCTGCATGAGTAGTAAAGGATAGCGAGCCGTTTCCTAGTCGAGCCACACTGAGTTTGGCTTGGGGGTAAAATGCATGCAATCAACACACAAACCGCCACTAATTTTATACATGCTATTTGGCTTTGTTATTTATATCAAAATATCTTAATTCATAAATCTTTTCCATAACGTCAATTAGACAACATTCATTGAAGCATGTCGACAAATCGCTATTCCTTACGTTCAGCCCTATATTAACTAACATTTTTATTTCACCCTCTGTCAATACTGAATAACTAAAATAATCTTTGGGGGTTATATCATTTAGAGGTTTAATTTCATTTTGAATAATTAAATTACTCAAGTCCTTTGAGGAATATTTTAAGTAAACTATAAGCTGAGAATTTACATCTACATTTCTAATATTTGAAGATAGAAAGTTATCAACTTCATCCTTAACTATTTTTTTAAGTGATAGATATGTTTCAAGAACACCATCCCCTTTCAAAAGGTTTATTTGGTCAAAATATCGTTTACATTTATAATAGAAATCTTTGTTGAAAATTTGAGGTGTCTCAATTCGATCTTGATGATAATGATTGAATGACTCAGCAATATAGCATGCCTCAACTGGGTCTACTTCCTGAATAAATTTCAATAACAAAGAATGCATCTTTTCAATTTCAACAATGAAATCATAGGCTCTTAGTTTCTGCTCTTTAAACAAATCAGGTATATTTCCATCTACATAATCTATATTTCTTTTAAAATCAGGATATATAGAATTGAAATTAGGCTTAGGAGATTTTAACTCTTTAAATATGTATAATCTGTTTTTGTAAAACTCCGCACACTGAATAGAGTTATCAATAAAATCAAGACTACTACCTTTATTTACTATCGGAAATTTGGAAATAATCTTCTTAGTTGATAATCTAAAATAACCATCAGTATCTACATTGAAGTTTTCAACAATGTCTTTTGCAGACATTAAACACATTTTTTGAGAATCTTCAAATCCGACATTTAAAATCAGGAAAAATTCCTGATGTGGTTTTCCTTTTTCATCAATTACATATTCTTGTTTTAATAAATGCGGTGTGTTTTCATCTTGTGAAAATTTTGATTGTACAATTCCAAATCTAGGAGGCACGTCGTCTAAAATACCTTGTCCTTGTAGTCTCCTTTGAATAATAATATCAGCACCTTCAATATCAACTGACCGTTCAAGAATCCAAAATCTATCAATTAAAAATGATTTTGTTCTTGACTCCCCAATGGCTCCATTATGAGCTCTTGCAATTCCGTATGACGATTTGTTATTATTCATCGCTTAGTTTTCATCGGTTGCTTATTGCTTTTACATATAAGCCTAACTACTGTATTGTCGCAATGCATTTCGACTGAACCATTTCCAACAACACAACTATTCCCTCAAACAATAATTGGCAAATGGTGATTGCCGTATCCCATGAACCTGTGAACCACCACCTGAATGAATGGATCCAGCATGGGACATTTCCGGATACAACATTGTTTTGGCATATTATTTTTTCAATATTTCAATCAATCCTTTATTGATGTACAATGTCTCTCTACCAACTTTTTTGGATTTAAGAATTCCAATTGATTCCAGCTCTTTTAAGTATCTGGAAGCCGCCTTCCTTTCTACATGAAGCCTGTTGACGACAAAATCAATTTTTGAATAGGGCATTTCAAACAACAACTCAACCAATTCTTTCTTGTAAGTCTTGGGAATCTTTTGCTGCACCTCTTCTAGGGTCTGATCCAATAACTGCCTAATAAAATTGACTTTAGCAATTGTTCTTAAAGAGGTTTTCTCGACCGCTTGAAGCATAAATATGATCCACTCCTCCCATTTTCCAGTTCTGTTATTCTGATTTAGTAACCTGTAATATTCCTGTTTATTCTCTATGATATAAGAACTCAAATATAAAATCGGTACATCAATCAAATCATTCAGGATCAGGTAAAGAATATTCAGGATTCTACCAGTCCTGCCATTGCCGTCGTAAAAAGGGTGAATACTTTCAAATTGAGCATGAAGTATGGCCAAATTAATCAATGGTGATAAATCCTGCTCATTCTGGTTAAATTGATTGATGAAATTCGACAGCAAATCCAGAATTTCAGATTTGTCCTGAGGTGGAGTGTAAACGACTTCACCGGTTTTGTCATTTTTTAGGACAGTACCAGGCATACTTCTAATACCTGCGGCATTGTCAACCAATAGTTCCTGAATAGCTACAATGTCATTTATTCTTAAGAATCCTTGTTTCTTAAGAAGATCATACCCATAAAAAATAGCCTTCCGATAGTTAACAACCTCCTTTGTACTGGCAGAAACAGTTGACTTGTTTACAACCAAAGCCTTGTACAATTCATCCTGAGTTGTAATAATATTCTCTATTTCAGAACTATCTTTTGCCTCCTGAAGTACTATCGCATTTACCAACATGGCCTGATTTGGAATTGTGTTGGCAATCCCTTTTAACTCAGCCAAAGCAACAGCAGCTTTGTTAGCGGATCTCAATATTTCAATTGTTTCAACTTTACCTCTTGGAGGCGGAAGTTTTTCAAGCTTAAAACCTGGTGCACTTTGTCCCATATTAATTTTATTTGTACCAAAAATATAAAATATGGTACATATAGCCAATTTAAATTCCGTTTTTCTACATGAAAATTACCATCTTAGTTGTGGAGCCGCAATCCCTTGCGTCTCTACTTTCTCCATTTTACAATTTTCAAATTCTGTTTAACCGGTTTCCCCATCTCATCCCCAATGTAAAACCCCGGATGAGGCGGCTGGTTGTAAGCCACATTCTGCCATGCAATACCCAAACGGTAGATAGGATCCTGCATCAGGGTAACAAAACGATGGTTCGTAGGAATGGTTGTGGTGAAAATGCGCAGAGATTTGTTGTCGGTCGTTCGCAGGATCACCTCCTCCCTCCAGTCGCCAAACAGATCGGCGCTGAGTCCTGGGGTGGATTTGGTGCCATTGTTGCTCATGCAATCATTGGCTACCAGCAATG
>JBAZCD010000328.1:0-4059 GCA_041671205.1 Pedobacter sp. | reverse complement strand
GGAAGTGCCGGTGGCGGCCGTCGTGAAGGCGGAAGCAGCGGTGGTTTCCGTGATTTTTCAGGCAAACGCCGGGAAGACCGCGGATCCGGCAGCACTGGCGTACGCCGTGAAGGCGGCGACAGACGCAGACGCATCTAAATAAGATTAAAGAACAAGGATTAAGGAGCAAAGACGAGGTTAAGACCTGAGTTTTTGTTCCTTTTTTGTTTTAGAACCAGGATATATGTGCCCGGGATCGGGACAGATTATTAAGTTGAATTGAGAATTTACAGCCAATAGCAGAAATCACAATACTATGCAGGTTTGTCTTGGTTCTTGACTCAGCTTAAGTGAGTTGCTCAGACAATAATTTCATCTCAATCTGCGGTGAATGCCTTTCATAAAGGATCGCATACACAGCCCTGCAGATCGGCATATTCACTTTATATGTTTTATTGATCTGATGCAGACAATTTACTGCATAATAGCCCTCGGCTATCATGTTCATCTCCAGTTGTGCAGAGGTAACCGTATAACCCTTGCCTACCATGTTTCCAAAAGTACGATTACGGCTAAACTGGGAATAGGCGGTTACTAAAAGATCACCAAGATAAGCCGATTCTTTAATGTCTCTGTCTATTGGATGAACTGCACTGACAAAACTTTCCGTCTCACGTATGGCATTTGATATAAGTACAGACTGAAAATTATCTCCGTACCCAATTCCATGACAGATTCCGCTGGCAATGGCATAGATATTTTTCAGAACAGCAGCATATTCAGTACCATAGATATCATCAGAAACATTCGTTTTAATGTAGCGGGTGTTCAGCATCGCTGCAAAATCTGCAGCTAATTCAGCATCCTGTGAAGCAATGGTCAGGTAGGATAATTTCTCCAGCGCCACTTCTTCAGCATGACACGGTCCGCTAATCACAATAATATCTTTAAATGGCACCTGGTAATGCTTATTAAGAAATTCTCCAATGATCATATTTTCATCGGGAACAATGCCTTTGATCGCTGAAATGATCTTTTTTCCCTTCAGATCCTCCGAACTGATCCCCTTTAATGCATCTTTTAAAAAGGCAGCAGGTACATTCAGAAGGATCAGATCACAGGGTGCTATTAGCTCTTTGAGGCTGACACTAAGATTTTCATCCGGTATCCTTACCTCGACAGAACTGAGGTAATGAGGATTGTGATTGTAATGGCGGATATGATCTATTGCCTCCTGATTACGCATCCACCAAAAGATTTCCTTACCGATCAGATTATCGGATAATATCTTTACGATTGCGGTCGCCCAGCTACCTCCCCCTACTACAGCTATCTTCTTCTGAATATCTGACATCATAATAATCCCGCCTAGCGTACTGAAGATAAAACAGTACATTAAGCGGGACAAGTTAAGTATTTCTTAGAAATTACTCTTTACTTTCGTCTTTAAAAAGCTTTTCCTTATCTACTTTTTCAACGACAGCACCGTCCTTAAGGGTCTTAGAGATAGCAGTAAATGGAAGTGAAACTACTTCTTCTGATCCTTTAAGACCGCTCTTCACAAGAATATAGGTATCATCCTGAATACCTGTTGTGATCTGGACTTGTTTTACTTTCCCGGCACTATAAACAAATACATATTCTTTGGCAGGTTCAGCATTCTTTGGCTTTTCTTTTCCTCCGGCGGCAGGCGCAGGTTTTGCCGCTTTTTCACCTTCTTTCACTTCTTTCTTGTCTTCCCGGATCGTTACCGACTGGATCGGAACTGCAATTCCATTGAACTGCTCTGTCTGAATATCTACCGTTGCCGATAAACCCGGACGGAACGGGGACGGATTTGCACTGTCTGAACGAAGAAGCTTGGCATAAGAATCAGGCAGAATCCGAACCTTCACCGTAAAATTTGTAACCTGGTCGGTTGAAGTTCCCACAACACTTGATGAACTTGCAATTTCAGTAACCTCTCCCTTGAATTTCTGATTCTGGAAAGCATCTACCTCAATATCTGCTAAATCACCTATAGAAACCCTGTTTATATCACTCTCATTCACATCCACGCTAACTTCCATTGTGCTCAGGTTAGATATTCTCATGATCTCTGTACCTGCCATTTGCGAAGTTCCAAGGATACGATCGCCCAGTTCAACAGAAAGTTTTGAAATGACGCCATCAACCGGAGCATAGATGGTAGTTTTGGCCAGGTTTGCACCTGCTTCTTTCACCACCGCACTTGACTGATCAACACCGAAACGGGATCCTACCACATTCTGACGTACAGATTCAAGACTTGCTTTAGCGGCCTGATATTCTGCTTTTACCGCATCAAACTCTGCTGCCGAAATCACCTTTTTAGTAAACAATTCCTGATTGCGCTTAAATTTAGCCTCTGTATTGGCAAAATTAGCTTCATTTTGCTTAAGCTGCTGCTGAGTACTGGCCAAAGCTGCACGCTGACTGTTCAATGAAGCCACAGCACGGTCATAACCAGACTGAAGTACATCCGGACGAACCTTACACAATAACTGCCCTTTCTTCACTACATCGCCTTCTTTTACATGTAATTCAACAACCTCACCGGATACCTCAGCACTTAATTTCACTTCCACCTCAGGCTGTACCTTTCCGCTTGCAGAGACAGTCTCAATGACATTCCGCTTCGCGGCTTTTTCAACTGCCACCTTAACAATATCACCTTTGCCAAACCAGCCGAGCTTATTTCCCGCCACTGCTGCTACCACAAGTACTCCTGCTCCAATGAGCACGTATTTTAACACATTACTTTTCTTTGCCATGTTTCTGTTATAAAGGGAAAATTTTCTAATTAAAAGGTTATTGGATTGCCCAGGTAATAATCAATTACTTTACTTCTGAAAATAAAATCATAACGTGCCTGGATCTGATCAAACTGTGCTTTATTTAAATTTGTTTGTGCCTGATTGAAATCAAGTGAATTGACCAGGCCAACTGCATATCGCTGCTCAATTACATTGAAAGCATCTTTTGCTGACTGATAAGCAGTCTGAGCAGAATAAAAACGCTTCTCAGCAGCCCTTAGGTCGTATACTGCCTGGTTAATGACTTTATTAAGGTTATTTTTGGCAAGCTGCTCAGAAAGCATTGCATTTTGAAAATTAATGTTTGCCCTGCGTACAGAAGATTTTGCAGCCAGTCCGTTGAAGATCGGAATAGTCAGTCCGAAGCCGATGAACTGGTTAAAATTATCTTTTACCTGCGCAGCAAAAGAGGTATTTGCAAAGGTACCGTTTGAATACCGGGTACCAAAACCGCTCTGAAAGTTTAATGATGGAAAGTAGCTGCCGCGGGCAATGTCTATTTCTTTTTCAAGAACCTGTTTTCTGTAATCAGCAAGTTTAATGTCCGGAAAATTTAACGATGCAGTTTTATAAACATCCAGCGCTGAATAAGCAGCATTAACATTTGAAACATCTCCAATTTGAGGCTTTTCGATTTCAAAGGGGACCGAAGGATCGCGTTCAAGTAACTGTGCGAGGTTCAAGAATGCCAGATCAACCTGATTCTTCGCATTGGTCACATTCAATTCTGATGTGGCTACCTGCGATTTGGCCTGGGAAAGATCAGCCAGTGTTTTATTTCCTACATCAAAGAATTTTTGTTCAATATCCAGCTGCTGATTGGAAATATCCAGCTGCTGGCGGGCAGCAGTTAAAAGATCCTGGGCATTTAAAACTGAAAGGTAATTGGTTACCACAGCAAGTACAAGGTCATTTTTAATTTTCCGGGTATTGCTTTTATCTGCTTCGAGCTGCAGTTTATTCTGAGAAATCTCATTGACCTTACGGAATCCCTGGAATAATGCAGTGGTTGAAGAAACATTACCGCTGGTTGAAGTGATCTCCTGATTAATAAACTGGTTGGTCAGCGGGTCAATACTCCGGCCAAAATTAAAATTCAAACCAGTATTGGCATTCAGATTCGGATACAAGGCAAGTTTTGACTGGCTTAGATTCTCCTCAGAAATTGCTTCAGAAAATTGAGCCTGCTTGATCTGCAGATTATTTTCAATGACCAGCTCAGTAGCCCTTTTCAGGGTAATCAGGT
>JBAZCD010000327.1:0-4059 GCA_041671205.1 Pedobacter sp. | reverse complement strand
AATGTTTTTTCGACACCCGGATAGGATAATGCCAGCGACTCAAGTTCTTTCAGACGTCTGATATAACTTTCTACAACTTCCCTTCTTGCTCCCGGCCTTGCGCCTGAAATCGCATCACAAGCCTGAATAATCGGAGAGATCATTGAAGTCATTTCAACTTCATCGTGGTGAGCACCAATGGCATTACAAACTTCAGGATGTTCCTTATATTTTTCTGCCAGCTGCATACCTAAAATTGCGTGCGGTAATTCCGGATTATCATCAGGCACCTTACCTATATCATGTAATAGTCCGGCGCGTTTTGCCATTTTCACATTCAAGCCAAGCTCTGCGGCCATGGTCGCACAAAAATTCGCAACCTCTCGGGAGTGCTGCAACAGGTTCTGCCCGTAAGAGGAACGGTAGCGCATTCTGCCCACCATCCTGATCAGTTCGGGGTGAAGGCCATGAATACCCAGATCAATTACAGTACGCTCCCCTATTTCAACGATCTCATCTTCAATCTGCTTCTTGGTTTTAGCAACCACTTCCTCGATTCTTGCAGGGTGAATACGACCATCAGTTACCAGACGATGCAAAGCAAGCCGGGCGATCTCACGTCTGACCGGATCAAATCCGGAAAGGATAATTGCTTCAGGAGTATCATCCACAATGATCTCTATTCCTGTTGCTGCTTCCAGGGCACGGATGTTCCGGCCTTCACGACCGATAACACGCCCCTTGATCTCATCATTTTCAATATTGAAAATGGAAACTGTGTTCTCTATAGCACTTTCAGTAGCCGTACGCTGGATAGTCTGAATAACAACCTTTTTGGCTTCTTTATTTGCCGTAAGTTTGGCCTCATCCACAATATCCTTGATCTGGATCATTGCCTGGGTACGGGCTTCCTCTCTTAAGGAATCGATCAATTGGTTCTTTGCATCTTCTGCTGATAAGCCTGCAATAGCCTCCATTTGCTGAATATGCTGGTTTTTTAATGCATCAACATCTTCCTGCTTCTTTTTTGCCAGTTCGATCTGCTTTTCCAGATTGGTCTTGACGGCAGTTAATTCTTCTTCTTTACGCGTCAGGTTGTCCAGTTTCTGAGTGATCGACTGTTCCTTTTGTTTAATTGAATTCTCACGCTGATTGATCGTATTATTCTTTGAATTGATCTCCTGTTCATGCTCTGCCTTCATTTGCAGAAATTTTTCTCTGGCTTCAAGGAGTTTATCCTTTTTCAATATCTCTGCATTGCTTTCAGCATCTTTAAGGATCTTTTTGGCTTTATTCTGTGCACCAATTTCCTGATTACGGAATAAATTCCTGAGAAGAAAGCGCCCGACCCCAATCCCCGCACCCAAGCCCAATAAAATATACAGCACTATTTGTAATATGTTCATAATTATTTTTTATATAAAAAAAACCGCAACTAAATTTTAAGCTTCATGTACTGTAAAAGCTTCATCCATTAGGTTTAGAGTATTGATCATGATCAAATGCAGGCAAATGATCTATCTTTTAACTCTTCTAATACTGAATTGTTAAGCTTTAAATAGTGAAACTTAAAAATTTAACTGCGGTTAAATCTTTAATGCTCTATGTATAAAGAACGATATTACTTAGAAAAAAAATCTGTCAGCAACTGATCTAATTGATGAACTTTTTCTGATACATCCGTGTCTTCATGCATTACTTTCCTTTCCGCTTTCAGCGTAGTTGTGGCATAATGCAATACACACATTGATAACAGGTCCTGTTTATCCCGAACCGCATAATTGTCCTGATATTCCTTTATGCGATCATTTATTACTTTAGCTGCCCTTCTAATTATTTCCTCTTCTTCTATGTTTACCTTTAAGGGGTAAACCCTATCAGCAATATTTATTTTTATGGAGATTTCTCCCATTTGAGCTTGGTTCACTAAGTATTACCTTTTAAGCAATACAATACACTTATCTATTTCGCGTACAAATTCGGCAATTTTTTGCTTTATGTCAAGTGTTTTTTCATTCAAGCCTGATTCAGTTGAAGGTAACCCCTCTAAAGAACGGGCCAGGGTGAGTACACGAAGCTTTTCTGCCAGATCATTATTTTTCATTTCCCCGCTTTCAACAGACCGCTTCAAAGAATCATTCTCCAGTTTCAGTAAATCATTTTCTTCCTGTAAAGCAGCACACAGGTCTATTAACCTGCTTGTTTTATCAATTACCTTACTAAGCTGATCGGTGACTGTCATTTGAGTTATACGTTTTAAGTTATACGTTTTAAGTTATACGTTTTACGTTCTACATTTTGGGGTGCATATCCATGGAATTGACGCCTCATTCATTATTAGTAATGATTTAACGTACAACGTATTACATAAAACTAATTACTTTCTTATCTCTGCTCCAGCCTGTTTCTCGAAATTAAGAATTAATTTTTGCATGATCGCCTCAATTTGCTTGTCGGTAAGCGTTTTTTCTTCATCCTGTAAAAGGAAACTCAGGGCATAAGATTTTTTACCTTCCGGAAGTTTATCGCCAACATAAACGTCAAACACATTGATCTCTTTTAAAAGGCTTTTTTCGGTCTTCTGAGCTATCTGTTTAAGTTGCTCAAAACTTATATCCTTATCCAGTAACATGGAAAGATCACGCCTCACAGAGGGGAATTTTGAAACTTCTGTATAGGTTATTTTATTATTTCTAACTGAGCGAACCAGCAGATCCCAGTCAAAATCAGCATAAAATACTTTAGCAGACATATCCAGTTTTTTCAATGAGCTTTTCGAAACCGTCCCAAATTCAACCAGTATCTTGTCTCCTTTGCGGTAACTGATCCCTGCAGAAAGGTCGGGATTCCTTGTCTCTGTGGTAGTCAGTCCTTTGACATTCAATCTGCCGATGATCAGATCTACAGCCGACTTTAAATTATAAAAACCTGCATTTACGGACTTGAAATTCCAGTTTTCAGAGTTTTTAGATCCTGTAATAAAAACAGAAAGCCGCTGATTCTCTTTGTAAGTTTCCTGATCCAGGTTATATACCTTACCAAATTCATAAAACTTAAGATCAGAATTTCTGCGGTTCTGGTTATAGGAAATAGCTTCAAGACCTGAGAACAATAAGCTCTGGCGCATTACATCCAGGTCGCTGCTTAATGGATTCAGGATCTTTACGGCCAGTTCGGGCATCGCTGAATAACTAAGCCTGGTCAGGGAGTTACTGAGTATTTCGAAAAAACCATTTGCTGACAGCAGGTCGGCTACCTGGTTCTGTAAAACTTCTTTATCAGGTTTGTGGGTATGATTAAGTGATGCACGGATCTGGCTTGGGATCTCCACATTATCATAACCATGTATCCGCAGAATCTCTTCGATAATGTCAACCTCACGGGTAACATCTACTTTATAAGCTGGAACCTCGAGCTGCATTCCATCAGAGTCTGATGCGATAATGTTAATACCTAATCCGGTTAAAGTAGAGCTGATTTCTTCCGGAGCAATCGTCTTACCGATCAGACGGTTCACGTGATTAAAAGTAATACTTACGGAGAACGGCTTTGCCGGTAATGGATAAATATCTGAAATTTCTGAAGATATTTGCCCCCCTGCCAGTTCCTGTATCAGGATGGCGGCGCGTTTAAGCGCTGTAACTGTCATCTCAGGATCCGTTCCACGCTCAAATCTGAATGATGCATCGGTCTTTAACCCATGCCGCTTGGAAGTCTTGCGTACCGAAACCGGGTTAAACCAGGCACTTTCCAGAAAAATATTTGTTGTAGATTGTTTCACCCCTGATGATATGCCGCCAAACACTCCGGCAATACACATCGGATCGGACGCATTACAGATCATCAGATCATCTTCAGATAATTTGCGCTCAAAATCATCCAGCGTGCGAAACGATTTCCCCTCCGCTAGTTTCTTAATAATCACCTTATTACCGGTAATCGCGTCGGCATCGAAAGCATGTAATGGCTGACCCAGCTCATGAAGAACATAATTGGTTACGTCAACCACATTGTTTATCGGACGGATACCAATGGCATTCAGTTTATCTTTAAGCCATTCCGGAGATTCTTTGATGCTTA
>JBAZCD010000326.1:388-4064 GCA_041671205.1 Pedobacter sp. | reverse complement strand
TGCACCCATAGTAATCGGGCCATTTTCAGTAGACTTATCAATTTTACCGGTTAACTCAAGGGAACCATCCCTATTCATTAAATGGATAAATAAAGCTGTGGTACTTCGAGTAGGACCTGATGTTCCACTAGCAATATCATTTACCCCATCTCCATTTAAATCCCCAATATTAGCAATTGAATTCCCATACAAATTATCATCATTAAGCGAAGCACCATTTATAGTAGCGCCTCCAATTTTTACCGTAGAATCCATAGAACCATCTGTATTCATAAAATGAATATAAAAAGCCCCCATACTTGAGTTATCTCCAGGTGCTCCCACCGCAATATCATTTACCCCATCTCCATTTAAATCACCTAAGTTAGCAATTGCGCGACCATAAGTGTCTAATGCTACAAGTGTAGCGCCATTAAGGGTAGTACCATCTATTTTTACTGAGGCATCCATAGAACCATCTGTATTCATAAAGTGAATATAAAAAGCGCCCTCACTAAGATATTCTCCGACTGCTATGTCATTTACCCCATCTCCATTTAAATCCCCAATATTAGCAATTGAAGTTCCATAATTATCTTCCGCAGCGAGTGTGGGGCCATTAACTGTGGTACCATCAATTTTTACCGTAGAATCCATAGAACCATCTGTATTCATAAAATGAATATAAACAGCACCTATATCTGTATTATCTGCAGGTGCCCCAACAGCTATATCAGTTACCCCATCTCCATTTAAATCCCCAATATTGGCTATAGAATTTCCATAATTGTCACCACTTATAGATAATGTGGGACCATTAGCTGTAGTACCATCAATTTTTACCGTAGAATCCATAGAAGCATCCGTATTCATAAAGTGAATATAAAAAGCGCCGTCTGCCCCAACTGCAATATCATCTACCGCGTCCCCATTTAAATCTCCTATATTGGCTAAGGAAATACCATAGAAATCGGTTCCTGAAAGTGGAGGACCGTTGGAGGTGTTCTCATTGATTTCCTCTGTGGAAACCAAGGATACAATACCCATAGCAAGAGTTATAGGGTGAAATAGCGTAAAAGCAAGAACAACAGGAATAGTTAATAAAAGTAGTAGTTGAAAGCGTTTGGGCATAGACATCTAACTTTAGTGTATCAAAAATATCATTACGTTAAAACCGTTAGTGATTGCTGCGTGAAAACGTGTTACGTGCAGGTTCCGAAGAACCCATCTCAATAACAACATGGGAACCGCAGTAGGAACATGTCACATGCTTGTCGCTGGTATTAAGACCGGCACCGCATTTGGGGCACGTCGCGCTTACTATAATTATCATACGTCTCCTTTCAAGAGAGTAAGAATCTAAGGGTGACAGAATTAATGCATTATATCAAACAATACTTATTAGGTAAACAGCTATAGGTTACATGTGGTCTCTGACTGGATAGTAGGTGAACTAGAAATAAAAAGCCCCTGTAAGGTATAGTTCCTTAATCAGGGGCTTGAGACACTACTCGAAGTAGTGGTGTCCACAGGGTCCTTCAGTATACTCAACTCTAGTATACGTTTCGGGTTCCTGATCGCTCTCTTCCTCCTCCTCCATCTGTTTCCAGTCGATTTCCTCCATTTCAAATTGCCTAAAAAAATCGTCTTCCCGCTTCGATAAGAGCTCATAAATTTTGGCAATTATCGCTGTCGTGGCGAGAATACGAAGCTGCGAGCGCCCCGAATCGAAGGAATTCAAAAACTCTTTATTATGTACTTGATAAAGCGAAATTTCGCATGGCCCTGCTTTACCAAATCCAATTCCGTTTGCAATTATGATGCCAAGAAGAGCCGGCTTCATTTTGCAGACCTGTGGGTAAATTCGACTCCAAAGCGTCGAACTTTTTCCAAACCCTCTAGCCTCCCAACTAACATCTTCATATGTGAGGCCGAGATTTTTGATTAACCCAAGGACAATTTGTACAGTACGCGTAGGCATAGCAACCTCCTTCTGGTTTTTGCACGCGTGAATAGGATTTTTGAATTATATCATTGGATGTTGAAAATGTCTATTGCTATAGGTTACATGGGGTGACCTAGGGGAGTTGAACCCCTGACATCCAATTCCACAGACTGGCGTTCTACCGCTGAACTAAGGCCACCATAAGATTAATTAAAGGTATTTTTTATCCTCTCATCTAGTATTTTATCAGAATGACACAAATGATGACAGTTATAGCACAACCATATCAGATTAGATAGCTCATTATTATGTCTGTTATGATCCTTATGATGCACAGCTAAAACTCTTTCATCCGTGGTATTACATAAAGCACATTTGGGCCTTAAAGAGCCTTTAAGTACATTTCTATATGCACAGTTCCCATCTAGCCAATTTGCATGCTTTTTACCTGAAAAATATTTGTTTCTCCAGATTGTCTGGCATTTTTTGCTACAAAAATATTTACCGCTCTGGGAATGTTTTATTTGTGCTGCAGCCCTGTAAACCGATTTCCCACATCTATCACATTTAAACTCTTTCCCATTAAACTGAGATTTAACTCTACATGTAGATGAGCAATATTTACCCCATCCAATTTTAATAAAATAAGGTTTAACATAAAAGGTATTACCGCAAACCCTGCAATTTACATTAGGCATTACTTCCAATATATAATAATTTATAGGGATGTAAATAGTCCAAAAAGCCTACAACTAAAGGGTTTTAACACGCTTCCAATTATAAAAATCCAAAAAACGATCACTCATTGTAAAGGTATACTTTTCGCCAATCCCCTCAATATAATTACTCACAAAATAGCGCGTATACGGATGATACAAGAAAATAGCAGGAACCTGATCCACAATCACCTTTTGAAATTCATCATAATGAATAATTCTTTTATCATTATCAACTTCCTTGCGTCCTTCCTCCAATGCACGGTCTGAACGAACATGGTCAAATCCGCTTAAATTCAAACCCGGAAAGTCTTTTTGAGTCGAATGCCAGTTAACATAACGGTCAGGATCACGGCCAACCTCTTGTCCATAAAAAAGCACGTCAAAATCTCTGTTTTTTATAACAGAATCCACAAGCTCAGAAGGATTAACCGCTTTTACTTCTACCTTTATACCCAACTTCTCCTGCCAGACCTCCGCTATCTTCTCAGCCATATCTACATGTTCTTGAATATCAGGCACGGTAATTACAAGGCTTTTTCCTGAGAGATCTTCTGTAAATCCCCTCTCGTATTTGTCAAATTTTATAGCACGATCTGTAAAAATGCTTCGGCTTATGGGACCTTCCACAACAATTCCCATTTCAGCGACCATACTAGGCAAGTTCAATACTTTTTCCAACTTCTGGCGCAGTTCTGCATCCTGTAAAGTTTCTTTTCGTAAATTGAAATACAAAGCGTAATAAACTCCCTGCAAAGGGTACTTATACTCGGTAAAATCCTGTAAATCAGGGTTGTCATGGGCAATAAAACCGTCAATTTCACCCAAACGCGCTCCCGACGCCAGTTCACTTTCATTAACATAGTAGCGAAACGCCAGCTTTTTGATATCTTCGTCGTCATTTGAATTCCAGAGAATTACTTCTTTTACGATAGGACCGCTACGCTCTATTTTCACAATCTTAAATTTTCCGCTAGTTATCGGCTGCAGGGGGTTATAATTTTCTTCGGAATTATTTTGCATAACTCCTACAGTC
>JBAZCD010000326.1:0-378 GCA_041671205.1 Pedobacter sp. | reverse complement strand
TCATAAGGCTTAAAAACGGTGAAAATTTGTTTGGAAGTGTATAACGAACGGTCAAATCATCAACTCTATCAGTGGCCACACCCTGCAAGTCCGCAATTTTAAACGCTGTGTAAATTAGATCGTCTGCGTTTATCTTTCTTCCGTCTGTCCACTTCTGGTTGTCTTTAATTTTTATGGTATAAACCAGACCATCTTCGGAAATATCCCAAGTTTCGGCTAAATCTGGTACCAAGGCTCCATAAATATCATATTTGAACAAACCCCTGTATATTAGCGAGGAAATAGTTTTGTCATTTTGAGTTTGCGCTTGGGAAGGCAAAAAAGACGCCGGCTGTCCTACAACACCTTCAACATACTTATTGGCGGGCGCCACAGATA
>JBAZCD010000325.1:0-4072 GCA_041671205.1 Pedobacter sp. | reverse complement strand
CACAAATGCTGTGAATACCGGTATTACCGATGCAGGAACAATTGCCGGAACTGCATATCCTACTTTTGTGATGGGTACAAGCGGGAATCTGCCTCAGCGGGTTGCAGCTTCAAGTCTTAGCTTTGTGCCTTCAACCGGGCGTTTGAACGCGACCAGTTTCGCCGGTTTATGGAATGGAACGGTTATTTCAGGTGAGTATGGTGGCACTGGGGTTAATAATGGGACTAAAACCATTACTCTTGGTGGTGATTTACTTACAACAGGTTCTACCAATTCACTTACCCTTAACACAACAGGTACAACCGCCGTTACTCTGCCAGCTTCTGGTACATTATATGGTACACTTAATAACTCATTTAATTCCGCCGCATTAAGGACCTCTCTGATCGATGAAACAGGTACTGGGGGAAGTGTGGTTTTTTCAACTAACCCTAATCTGACAGCCCCAAGGGCAACATCTCTCATTGGAAATGGAACACTTCCAACAAATACCCCGGGGGCAGGTATTAACGCAGTAACTATTGAAGGAAATGATCTTGCCGGTACTATTACATTGACATCAGATGGCAGTGTAGCTGCTGGAGGTGCAATTTTAACAGTTATATATACAACTGTATTTCCAGGAGGATCGTATCCCGTATTATACCCTGCAAATGCCGCAACCGCATCACTAGCTGCTGGTAATCAGGTTTATGCTGAAGGTGCTACGAATAACTTTGTTATCAGGGCAGGCACAGGTACACTTACAGGACCAGCGGTTGTTTATAAGTGGAACTATCATGTGATCGGGAGATAATTATTTCCCTTTCTTCCCCTTCAACTCCTCCACCAGATTCCGCTCATCCTGCAGCTCCCTGGCGAGTTTACGTTCTTTTTCGTTGGCCTTGCTTTTATACTCGCGGAATTCGGTAGTAAGTTCATCATAAAGTTCGCTGCGGTAGCTCGCCTCTTTCAGAGCAGATCTGCTGCGGACAAAAACAAAGACCAACGCAGCCCCCAGCAGGATCACCAGTCCCCATAAGCTGGCCGTACTGCTTACAGAAATATCTTCCGGGATCAGACCGGCCACCGGGCTTTTTTGGGATTCAGTCCTGCCTTTCAGCTCAGTAATCAGCTTCTCTCGCTCAGCAAGCCTGGCCCTGCTCTCATTTAATAAGGTTTTTTGCAATTGCAGGCTGTCAGTTACATTTTTCCAGAGCTGCTCGATCTTCGTTTTCCGGATGTTCTTATACACTTTATACGAACCCGATTGGGTTACCACATCATGGTATTGTTGCGCCAGAGTATTATCAGGCACCTGTGCAGAAACATTCAGGCTGATGCAGATAAGCAATAATTTGATAGTTAATAGGTTGATATTCTTCATGTTTGGTAGCTAGGATTTTTAAAAATACGAATTTGATATATCAAAATAGAAAAATAGAAATGAGGACTTTATTATCAGTTTTACAATGAACTCAAATCTCCCTTAGGCACCATGCTGTCCCCCTTTGGAGGGGGCGGCTTTGGCCCTGTGTGCTGGCAGGGGGAGCTCTTGCAGAATACAAAAATGTTTTTCCAACCACCCCCTTTCATTCCCCCGCCAGCGGGGGATACTGAACGCATAGGCAAATCGCCTAAAAAAATAGTTTTACAATGAACTCAAATCTCCCTTAGGCACCATGCTGTCCCCCTTTGGAGGGGGCGGCTCTGGCCCTGTGTGCTGGCAGGGGGAGGTTATCCATCCCAAATGCTCAATCTCAATGGGTAAACGGTTTCCATCGAAAGTTTTAAATAAATTTAATCCAGCATTCTGGATAATAATGGAAAACGCAGACTCATCCAATCTCTGGCATTATAATAAAGTTCTTCGCGATTACGCCAATAAGAATAGAAAGGAAATGACCAGAGCTGAGGCGTGTTTATGGAAATATGCCCTGAGTAAAGGGCAAATGGAAGGATACCAGTTTTTGAGGCAAAGTCCAGTCCTGAATTATATTGCAGATTTTATGTGTAAAGAGCTTATGCTCATTATAGAAGTTGATGGACTTACGCACCAATGGTAAGAGGTTACATTGAATGATATTAAGCGTGAACAAGCTTTGAAGGAAATTGGGCTTACAGTATTACGTTTTGATGATGGAGATGTTGTGAATCATATTGATGATGTAGCTTATCGGATTAGGGAGTATATAGGTGATTTCAGGAAAAACAATGGTGAAATCCACCCCCTTTGATTCCCCCGCTGGCGGGGGATACGACCGCTCATGCACATAGACTGTAAAATCAGTTTTACAATGAACTCAAATTCCTTAGGTGCTCTGCTATCCCCCTCAGGTGGGCGACGCCTTCGGCTCTGTGAGATAGCCGGAGGAGGTCAAAAGCCTCCAATCCCGGTCATAGTCGAATAAATTAAAAAATAAACTCACAACTATTTGATAATTAATAAGACTTTCCTATCTTTGCCCTCCCTTTAGAGGGGTTTACTATGTCTTGAACGAAGCCCTACTGCTTCGATGGACACAAATTGATTTAAGAAAATGTCAGGAATTATTGGAAAAAAAGTAGGAATGACCAGCATATTCGATGCTGAAGGGAAAAATATCCCTTGTACAGTGATCGAAGCTGGCCCATGCGTAGTTACTCAACTACGTACCGTCGATACAGACGGCTACAGCGCGGTTCAGTTAGCTTTCGACGACAAGAAAGAGAAAAACACCACAGGATCATTAAAAGGACATTTCGCAAAAGCTAAAACTACTCCTAAGCGTAAGCTGGTTGAGTTTAAAACTTTTGAAGACGAGAAGTCATTAGGTGATGTAGTAAGTGTTGGGATCTTCGCCGAAGGCGATTTTGTCGATGTAGTTGGTACCTCAAAAGGTAAAGGATTTCAGGGTGTTGTAAAACGCCATGGATTTGGTGGTGTGGGTGGTCAAACTCACGGTCAGCACAACCGTTTAAGAGCTCCGGGTTCACTCGGTGCATCTTCATGGCCTTCACGTGTATTCAAAGGAATGCGCATGGCGGGTCGTACCGGTGGTGATCGCGTAAAAATTCAAAACCTTCAGGTATTGAAAGTTTATGCAGACCAAAACTTATTAGTAGTTAGCGGTTCAATTCCGGGAGCTAAGGGTTCTTACGTAATCGTTGATAAATAAGAAGATGGAAGTTAAGGTTATAAATATATCAGGTAAAGAAACAGGTGCCAGGGTGCAGCTTCCTGATGCGATCTTTGCAGTAGAACCGAACGATCATGCGATCTATTTGGACGTAAAGCAGTACTTAGCCAATCAGCGCCAGGGAACGCACAAGTCTAAACAACGTAATGAGATCGCCGGATCTACCCGTAAATTATACAAACAAAAAGGTACAGGTGGTGCCCGTGCAGGATCGATCAAATCTCCATTGTTCAATGGTGGTGGTCGCGTATTCGGTCCGCAGCCCCGCGACTATAGTTTCAAGCTGAATAAAAAGCTGAAATCTCTGGCGCGTAAATCTGCACTTACATATAAAGCAATAGATAATAGCATTGTTGTTTTGGAAGCCTTCAGTTTTGATACGATCAAAACATCGAACTACGCCAAAATTGTAGCTGATCTGAAATTAACAGATGCAAAGACCTTATTGGTTTTACCGGCAGCAAATAATAATGTTTATCTATCAAGCAGGAATTTAAAGAAAGCGAAAGTGGTTACTGCCGCAGAGTTGAATACATATGATGTATTGAACGCAGGAACTTTATTGCTGACTACAGAAACTGTTAAAACATTGGAGGAGGCCTTCGCTAAGTAAAATGGAAATTTTAAAGAAACCGATTTTAACCGAAAAAGCATCGGCATTAACTGAAAAGTTAAACCGATTTTCTTTCAAGGTTGATCACAGAGCCAATAAATTAGAGATCAAAGGTGCGATCGAAAAAATGTATGGTGTCAATATCCTGGCTATCAATACGATGGTTGTTTATGGAAAATCAAAATCGCGTAATACTAAAGCAGGTGTGGTAAGCGGAAACGCTCCGAAATACAAGAAAGCTATAGTAACGCTAAAAGATGGTGAAACTATTGACTTTTACAGCAATATTTAATTAAGACAT
>JBAZCD010000324.1:0-4073 GCA_041671205.1 Pedobacter sp. | reverse complement strand
ATCGATATAGTTTTTTAAATGATTTGTGAATTAATTGTTAAATAGAATGATAAACAGAAAATCCGGAAGAAAAGTATTAATTCTCATGTTAGCTGTTGTGTTTCAACTTATAAGTTCAGCCTATGCCCAATCCAAAACAGGCTGGTACACTGAGGGCAAGGATTATGCACCTACAAGACGTATAAAGATCACTGTGACTAACCCTCTGGCTATCCCTGTCAAGGGTGCTCCCGTTGTGGTCTATCGTAAGAGCCTCCCTTTTCAGAATATCCCGGAGCGTTGGATTGGAGTTGTTGACCCTTCAGTTCCTTCAGATCAGGAACCAACAGTTGAGGAGCTTAAAAGAAATAGCGGTTATGTAAGAAGAAAGGAAACCAACGGGCATTATGTCGAACTTCAGGTAGATGATAAGAATAAAGATGGAATCTGGGATGAAATATTTTTCATGTCAGATCTGGCAGCGAAGGAATCCAGAGATTTCTACATCTATATTGACCACTATGAGCGTGGAATGTATGAACATCAGGTTCATGCATCGATTGCCAATTATGGCCGTCATATCGTTCCCCTATGGGAATCAAAGGATATGGGCTGGAAACTCTGGTACCCTCATGAAGTTGATCTTCATGGAAAGAGAGCTCCGATGCTGACGGCTTACTACGAATATTCAACTAATAAGTCGGGATATTATATGCCATGGGAAATGGGAACAGATATTATGACTGTTGCCAGTACTTTTGGTGCAGGAGGCATGTGTATTTTCGAGAACCCGATGGATATGGAGAATCCGGCACGCGCTTACCACTCTCCATTCAAAAACAAGGGCCCTTTTGATGACAGCCGCTTTGCGTTTGATGTGGTTTATAACGGTCCACTTCGCAGTATGATCAGGGTTAGAACAACCAACTGGAATTCAGGACAGGGTTTTTATGAACTGGATCAATATTATACCTCCTATGCTGGCAAAAGCTGGAGCACAGTAGAGACTAAGTTCAGTGAATTTAATGCACCGAATGCCAATGTGATGTTTGGTGCAGGTATTCGCCGGATAATGAATGAATATACCTCAGTCAATAAAAATGGCATCGCCATTTCAATGGGTAAGGATGTAGAAGCCAGAATTCCGGATGAGGATATCGGTGAAGAGGTATTAACGGTGCCATGGCAGGGAATAGGTATGGTGATAAAAGATAAATATAAGCCTCAATATCAGGCTATTAAGAATTATGGGGGAAACCATGTTTTTAAAATGCCAGTGACAGACGATCTGTCTTATGAGTACATGATATTTGGTGCCTGGAGTTTTGGTGAAGTAAATAATAATGAAAAGGATTTTGTAAAGTATGTGGAAGACGAGGCATTGAAATACAATTATCCCCCTCAGATAGCAGTTCATGTGCTGGAGACAAAAGCCAAATAATATAATTTAACAGGTCTGAACTTTGACCGGACTTGTTCATCATACATATCATAAACAATACCCTTAACCATGAAAGCAACAATGTCTAAGGGTAGCGAAATGGGGGAACTCTATTCTAAACCAAGCCAGGTATTTGCATCAAATTAAAGAAACCTAAATTATTTTTATAAGGGGTAGGACTTTTCCCCATTTCCGAGTCAATTAAAAAGTGGGTATTGACATCAGATTAAGAAAGGTAATATTCAGAAACATAAATTTTACGCACCAAACAGTATATTAAACAATTAAAGCCTGTTATTTTCCTATTTTAGGAAATTGAAATAAGAGGCAGGAAAAAAGTATGGAAAAAATGCTCAAAATACATAACGGTAGAATTTTAACCCCTTATCGTATTATTAACGGAACAATATTAGTTATTGATGGAAAAATAAAAGAAGTAGCAGAAGGAGATATAGAGGCTCCCGGTGCAGTTGAAATTGATGCAAAGGGAAATTATATAGCTCCGGGCTTTATTGATATCCATGTTCATGGTGGTGGTGGGCATGATTTTATGGATGGATCGGAGGAGGCTTTCCTGAAGATCGCCGAAACCCATGCTAAATATGGAACAACCTCCCTGATGCCTACTACCTTAACCAGTGAACTGGACGAACTTTATAATACCCTGGAATTATACAAAAAGGCAGATAAGAAGAATAAAATGGGTGCCCAGTTTGTGGGCATGCATCTTGAAGGTCCATATTTTGCAATGTCACAGCGCGGGGCACAGGATCCGAGATATATTCGTAATCCTGATCCGAAAGAATACCTGGATATTTTGTCGCGTTCTAATGATATTAAAAGATGGAGCGCTGCACCAGAACTAAAAGGGGCAATTGAATTCGGAAATCACCTGCGTTCCAAAGGTATTCTGGTAGCAATGGCTCATACAGATGCCATTTATGAAGAGGCTCTGGAAGCTTTTGAAGCGGGTTTTACACTGGGTACGCATTTCTACTCATGCATGTCGGGTGTTAGCCGCAGAAACTGTTTCAGATATGCAGGCGTGATTGAAACCGCCTATTTGCTTGATGAAATGGACGTGGAGATTATTGCTGATGGAATACATCTTCCTGCGCCTTTATTAAAACTCATCTATAAGATCAAGGGGCCAGACCGCATTGCTTTGATTACGGATTCTATGCGTGCTGCAGGTATGCCTCCGGGTGATAGTATTCTTGGCAGTAAGCATAACGGGCTAAAAGTTCTTGTTGAAGACGGAGTAGCGAAATTGCTTGATCGTACCTCTTTTGCTGGTAGTGTGGCAACTTGTGACAGACTGGTCCGGAATATGATCAACATGGCTGATGTTCCATTGCTTGAAGCAGTTAAGATGGCTTCCCTGACTCCTGCAAATATTTTGGGACTTGGAGCATCAAAGGGCTCGCTTATCTGCGGAAAGGATGCTGATATTGTCATTTTTGATGCTAAAATCAATGTGAGCACTACGATTGTGCAGGGAAGAATTGTTTACAATAAATTAGATTAATATCAATAAATACATGAGAGAGATTAAAAAGGATAAATTACAGGTTAATATATACAGTGGAAGACCTGAATTGGGTGCAGCGGCTGCTGAAACATTAACAGCCAGGATTGCTGAATTGCTGAAGACAAAGGAATACGTAAACATCATATTCGCTTCTGCTCCATCACAAAATGAGTTCCTGGCAGAACTGCTGAAAAAAGATATTGAATGGGATAGAATCAATGCATTTCACATGGATGAATACATTGGCCTGCATCCGGATGCACCTCAGGGATTCGGAAATTTCCTGAAGGACAGACTTTTTAGTTCTGTTAGCTGTCGTACAGTAAATTATTTGAATGGAAATGAAGCAGATCCGCAGGATGAATGTAAAAGATATTCAGACTTACTGATCAAATATCCTACAGATATCGTTTGTTTGGGAATTGGTGAGAATACTCATTTGGCTTTTAATGATCCTCATGTGGCTGATTTTAATGATCCATTGATCGTTAAGGTTGTCGATCTGGATCAGGCTTGCCGCGTGCAGCAGGTCAATGATGGTTGTTTTGCAACAATTGATGAAGTTCCTACTCATGCCCTGACCATTACAATGCCGGCATTGTTTAAATCAACTTATGCCATTGCCATTGTACCGGGTAAATTTAAAGCGGATGCAATTTTCCATACCATTAACAGTGAAATTAGTGAAAAGTATCCATCAACAATCCTTAGAAGGCATGATCACGCAACCTTGTTTATAGATGAGGACAGTGCATCCAAATTATAAGCCGGAAGAACTGAACGATTAAAATAATATATTTAAGAAATTAAGGCTTCAAAGTCTGGATTAATTAGAAACCTCGCATTAAAAGAAAAAAGATGAGTAATAATAAAACAGTATCAGTAGGATCATTGAGTCAGCGCGATACCATAACGGGTATGGTGATCATTGCGTTCATGTTTTTCATGTTCGGATTCACATCCTGGATCAATGCAATCTTAATTCCATATTTTAAAATTTCTTTCGAGCTTTCACACGTTCAGTCTTATCTGGTCACTTTCGCATTTTATATTTCCTATCTGCTCTTTTCAGTTCCTGCATCCTACCTGCTCAAGAATGTAGGATTTAAGAAGGGAATGATG
>JBAZCD010000323.1:0-4074 GCA_041671205.1 Pedobacter sp. | reverse complement strand
GGAGTTTCCGGTTGTTTTGACTGTTTTCCTCGCTCTCGGGGCATGGAGGATGTCGAAAAAATCGGTATTGACACGAAAACCTGCGGCAATTGAGACACTTGGCTCAGCAACAGTATTATGTACCGACAAAACAGGCACTCTTACCCAGAATAAAATGACTGTTATAAGGCTATTTAACGGAACCGGGTTTTGTGCCGTAGAATCAGGTGGTGTTTTTCCTGAATCCTTTCATGAAATTATTGAATATGGTATACTCTCGAGTCAGGTAAATCCCTATGACCCTATGGAAAGGGCTATTATTAATATTGGAGATCGATATCTTAAAAATACTGAGCATATCCATACTGACTGGAAAATGGAAAGGGAATATCCTTTATCCAAAGATTTATTGGCAATGTCAAGAGTTTTTTCAAATACAGGTACCAAAGAAAAAGTAATTGCTGTCAAAGGAGCCCCCGAGGCAATTTTTGACCTTTGTCATCTGAACATTGAGAAGTTGTCCGGTTATGAAAAGGCAGTAGCTGAAATGGCCTCGGACGGCTTAAGGGTTCTGGGTGTAGCCAGGGCAAACTTAAAACCAGGAGGTCTTCCATCGCACCAACATGATTTTGATTTTGAATTTGTAGGGCTGATGGGTTTATCAGATCCGGTCAGGGAGAATGTTCCTGATGCTGTAAAAGAGTGTTACAGAGCGGGGATCAGGGTAATTATGATTACAGGCGATTATCCGGTAACAGCAAAAAATATCGGAAAAAATATCGGAATCAATAAGCCGGAGCTCTGTATTACAGGTTCGGAATTAAAGGATATGTCGGAGGATGAACTTTGTGAACGGATAAAGGATGTGAATATTTTCGCGCGTGTTATTCCTGAGCAGAAGCTTAAAATAGTGAATGCTCTGAAAAGAAATAATGAAATAGTGGCAATGACCGGCGATGGCATAAATGATGCACCTGCTCTTAAAGCTTCAAATATTGGAATTGCCATGGGTGAAAAAGGTACTGATGTTGCAAGGGAGGCATCCTCACTGGTATTAATGGACGATAATTTTGCATCAATAGTCGGCGCTGTGAAAATGGGCCGGAAAATCTTTGATAACCTTCAGAAAGCTCTGGGATATATCTTTGCAATCCATGTTCCGATTGCCGGATTATCTCTCATACCCGTTTTCTTTGCAGATCTGCCCCTAATACTCTGGCCGGTACATATAGTTTTTCTTGAGTTAATAATTGATCCGGCATGCTCTTTGATCTTTGAAGCTGAAAAAGAAGAAAAAAATGTAATGTCGCGCCCTCCCAAACAGATTAACGAACCATTCTTCGGGGCAGGGAAAATCTTGTTTAGCTGCATGCAGGGCGTTGGTATTCTTATCATTAGCTTGCTGGTGTATTTTATAGGATTAAAAATTGGATATTCAGAGAATAGTGTAAGAACTCTTACTTTCGTTACACTAATAGTTTCAAATATTGCAGTAATACTTTCAAACCGCTCCTGGTCAACCAGTATTTTTACAATTATTTTGACTCCAAATACAGCGGTTAAGTGGATTATCGGTGGTGCAATCATCTTCATGATCCTTATTTTGAACATACCATTTCTTCTTAACCTGTTTCAGTTTGAAAAATTAAGTGGACTGGAGTTGGTAATATGTACCATGGCTGGTCTATCCAGCATTACATGGTTCGAAATTTATAAACAGGTGAAGAAGATCTGAATTCGATTACCCCGGGATGTGATTGAGTATAATATATTGAAATAATTGTTAATATTATGACTTAAACCAACTCAATAAACAGAAAGAAATGAAAAGTCTTAAAATATTAACAGCTGCCCTGGTAATACTGGGATTAGCCAGCTTCACAAACAGTGAATATAATGACAAAACTGCATGGAAAAAGCTATATCCACAGATCCTGAAACAGATTGTTGCACCCACATTTAAAGCAGCCACTTACAACATAACAGAATATGGTGCTGTTGCTGATAATCCCGGATTCCTTAATAATAAGGTAATCAATTCAACTATTGATCTTTGCAGCAGTAAGGGCGGGGGAGTGGTTTTAATTCCAAAAGGGACCTGGCACACCGGTCCCATAGTACTTAAGAGCAATGTAAATCTCAATATTGCTGAGGGGGCTGTTTTACTCTTTTCCTCTGACGTAACTCAGTACCCGATTGTACTCACCCGCTGGGAAGGCATGGACTGCTATAACACTTCTCCAATGATTTATTCTTATGGTCAGGAGAACATAGCAATTACCGGTAAAGGAACAATTGATGGTGGTGCGTCTGCTGCAAACTGGTGGGGGATGAGAAGACTCACTGCAGTACCCGGAAAGGAACTGAGAGGCAGACCATTACTGATGGAATGGAGCGAAAACAGTGTGCCAATCGAAAAGCGAATAATGGGACCTGCAGATAATCTGAGGCCCCAGCTTATAAATCTCTATAAATGCAAAAACATTCTCATCCGGGATTTGAATCTTATTCGTCCCGCCTTCTGGACAATCCATCCGTTATTATGTGAAAATCTTACTGTGAAAGGTGTAACAATAACCACTCAGGGTGCCCCAAACGGTGATGGCTGTGATCCGGAATCGTGCAAAAACGTACTTATTGAGGATTGTTTTTTCAATACCGGCGATGACTGTATTGCAATCAAGTCGGGTCGTAACAATGATGGCCGTAAATGGAACATTCCGAGCGAAAATATTGTAGTACGTAACTGCCGCATGCAGAACGGGCATGGCGGAGTTGTTATTGGCAGCGAGATCTCAGGTGGTTACAGGAATCTTTTCGTCGAAGATTGTGAAATGGACAGCCCGTCGCTGGAAAGGGTTATAAGGATTAAAACTAACAACTGCAGGGGAGGTGTAATTGAAAATGTATTTGTCAGGAATGTTAATGTAGGACAGTGCAGTGAGGCAGTACTGCTTATCGATCTGGTCTATGAGCCAAACGAAAAATGTAAAAGGGATTTTCCTCCTTTTGTGAAAAATGTTTATCTCGACAATGTTACCTGTAAAAAGAGTCGTTACGGAGTAAATATCGCCGGATATGAGGACCTGACTAATATATCCAATATCAATCTGTTAAATTGTATGTGGACCGGAGTAAAGGAAAATAACAGAATAAAGGGTAAGGTAGAAGGACTCAGATTTCTGAAAACCACTATTAATGGGAAGTTAGTTGAATTGTAACTAACTATACCGTCATCCCCAAGCTCCAGCGAGGGATCTCCGGCTTTCGGCAGGAATTATCAGGCTTTTGAGAAGACAAGCACTCCGTTTTGCCCTCCAAAACCAAAAGAATTGGAAATAGCTGAATCAACTTTCAGTTTTCTGGCCTGATTTGGTATCACGTCCAGGTCACATTCCGGGTCTTTTGATTCATAATTTATTGTAGGAGGCAGTATGCCATGATGAACAGCCAGCACTGTTGCTGCTGCTTCTACTGCACCAGCTGCTCCAAGCAGATGACCTATCATTGATTTGCACGAACTTACAGGGGTACTTCTTTGCCCAAAGGCTTTATGAATTGCAAGAGTCTCTGTTTTATCATTTATCTTTGTTGAAGTTCCATGAGCATTGATATATCCTATATCCTCCGGATTAAGTCCCGCATCTTTAACAGCAAGAAGCATTGCCTCAGCTGCCCATAGTCCATTTGGTTCGGGTGCAGCGATACCGTAAGCATCAGAAGTCATGCCGAATCCGCTTAAAAATGCCAGAGGTTTTGCTCCCCTTCTCTCAGCGTGCTCCAGAGTTTCCAGAACAAGAACACAGGCGCCTTCACCAATAACAAATCCATCGCGGTTCAATTCGAAGGGACGGCTTGCCTTTTCAGGATCCACATTGCGGGTTGATAAAACGCCCATACTTGCATAACCATCAAGAACATAAGGTGTAATTGTTGATTCGGCACCTCCGGCAAGTATCACATCAGCCATGCCGCCCCTGAGCAATCCAAGAGCTACGCCAATAGAATGTGTACCTGTTGTGCAGGCTGCTGCGATTCCTAAACTCGGACCATGAATTCCAAGTACCATGGCTGCATTGCAAACAGGCATATTCG
>JBAZCD010000322.1:0-4092 GCA_041671205.1 Pedobacter sp. | reverse complement strand
CAGTGTACAATATCAACATGCGGGGCGGCAATGCAGATGGAATAACCAGCACAAATTCAGCCAGTATGAACTACCGGAATGACTGGAGTAAAAAGCTTTCTGCCGATGCAGGTTATAATTTCAACAACCGTAAAAACACGACACTCAGCAAAACCTATTCGCAAAACTTTCTGGAGAATTTTACCAGACTTGAAAACTCTGTATTCAATAACATCAGCGACAATTACAGCCATAATTTTTCAGGAAACCTCGTGGTAAAACCCGACACATTAAACTACCTTAAGATATCGCCAAGGTTTTCATATAATACAAGTTATTCTGATAATGAAGGAGTTATTGACATTTCCCAGCAAAGCCTGACAACCATCAGGCACAATTTGTCAGGCACAAATTCTGCCAATGCAAATATTGGAACAAACATTTATTACAACCACAGGTTTTCTAAAAAGGGAAGGAATATGAGTCTGAGCGGGAACTTAAATTATTCGAATGGTGACAACGACCGGAATGTATTGAATAATTACCTGATCAGACAAGCCGGAGGCGACTCAACCCGTATCCAGAATCAATTGATCGCAAACACAAACAACAATTATTCCCTTTGGTCGAATATAACCTATATGGAGCCAATCTGGGCCAAAACCTATGTTGAATTTAACTATAGTCATAGCCGGTCCAGCACTACAACAGACCGTATTACCAATGATATAATTGGTGCAAATCAGGTATTCAATGCGGACCTGAGCAATAATTATGAGTATCAGTTCTATACTCACCGGTTTGGAGCGAGTTACAGGTATATCGCAGATAAATTCAATTATACCCTCGGATTAAACGCACAGCCTGCAATCCTGAAGGGGCAAAACCTGAGCAGGGGTATTAATACAGAAAACAGAACATTTAACCTGATACCATCAGCCAGAATGGTGTATAAATTTTCAAAGCAACAGGCATTAAATGTAAATTACTGGGGCCGTAATAATCAGCCGGGTTTCCTCCAATTGCAGCCTATAACTGACAATTCCAACCTTCAAAATACCATTACCGGTAACCCGGATCTGAAACCGGAATTTATTCATACCTTCAATGCAAGATACAATCAGTCTGACTGGAACATGGGGCATGTTTTACATGCAAACCTTTCATACAATCAGACACAGGATAAAATTGTAACTACTAAAGTTCAGGTTCCAAACACGGTTAACCAGTTAACCAGCTATACCAATACGGATGGATTTTATTCCCTTCGCGGTGATTATTCGTACGGAAAACCATTCCAGGAACGTAAATATACACTTACCTACTCAGGTTCCGCTTATCTGAATAATAACGTGGCCTTTATCGACATGAATAAAAATATTGCCAAAAACTACATGGTCAGGCAGGAGCTTGAATTTGAGGTGGATATCAAGGATGTGATCGATGTGGAAGTCGAGACCTCATATGCCATTAATAAAACCCAATATTCTCAGGCAAATTTTACTGATCGCCAAACCAATAGCCTGAGTTTTCAGCTTCGGGGAAGAAATTACTTTTTCAAGGATCTCACTTTAGGCTATGATCTCAGAAAGACTATTAACTCAGGTTTTGATAACGGAATCGTAAGAAACCCGACCATTCTTCGTTTGTACACTGAATACCGTTTTCTGAAAGGAAATAATGGAAGTCTCCGTTTTGAAGGAAATGACCTGTTAAATGAGAATACCGGTATATCAAGAGATGTGTTTGATAATATAATTGTAGACCGTCAGATAAACAGGCTTGGCCAGTATTTTATGCTCTCTTTCATCATGAGATTAAACAAGTTTGGAGGAGGAGGAGCACCGAGATAATTGACAGTTGATAATTGATAATGGACAATTGAAATTTATTCTTCATTGTCAATAACAATTCGTAATTTGACTGTCAACCCGATAGCTATCGGGTCTCAATTATTACCCCATATTTCGTCGCTTTCATTATCGAGAAATAATCGAAGACCCGTTTAGAAAGTGCGCTAAAAACACCTGACGGTGTAGCTGAAGTTTTATAATTTTCCATAATAGCTATCACATAAGGTCTGTTCGATAGGTAGACGATAGCCCATTCGGTAGATACCCCTCCCATTCCGCCTGTTTTAAATGCAAGTTTTACATTAGCCGGAACACCTGAAGCAATCTTGCTGTTCTCAATCGGGTTCTTCTGCAGAATGGAAAGCACATCTTCTGAAGTAGCTTTATCAATAAATTTCCCCTCATGTAATAACTTCATGATTTTGACAGCTTCAGCCGGAGTTGATATATTTTCCTCATTTCTCAATGAAGCCTGCTGATCAATCATCTTACGCTGCAGCCTGGTATTTACAAACCCAAGAGATTGCATTGTATTACTGATATTTTTCATACCAACCAGTTCGATCAGTGTATTGGTTGCTGAATTATCGCTTAAACCAATCATCAAAACGCAAAGATTACGAATACTCAGATTAACCGGGTCAACCATCGTATTGAGAATTCCTGAGCCTGCCACTGTATTTGAAGGCAATAATGGTCTGATATCAGATAGCGCAAACTTCTTTTCATGTGCCTGTTTATAAACCTCCATCAGAATGGGTACCTTAATGGCGCTGGCCTGGGCAAAAATAAGATCGGCATTGATACATATTGACTCTCCGCTCGTCAGGTCGACTGCCATCATCCCGGTTAAAGAAGGTGATGAGGCAATGATGGTCTGCAGATCCTTTTCTGTCTTTTGTTTGAGAATATCCCTTGCTGATAACTGAGCAAAAGCAGCCAGGTGTATGACACAAAAACCAATGATCAGCAGGGATCTTTTCATTTTTGAATTTTTATAATTTAAAATCAGGATTTTCAGTGATACGTTTACCCTCATTTTTAAAGGCCAGGATGTAATCTGATATTCTTTTCTTAGCTTCCTGAAGATTCTCGTTATTCAGGTTGATATTGAGCAGGTCAATGAACCATGGAATTTTAAATTCATTGAACACATAGATCTCTGCGATCTCTCTGGCAATTGGCAGGGTCGTTGTTTTTGAAGCATCATACACGTCCTTATTGTTCGCTTTGAGTAATTTCTCATACTCCTCATCCATCAGCCTTCTGAGCAGTTTCTTTGTGAATTGATCACCCGCCCTGACTCCCGTACCGGGATCATCTTCGGTAAATACAGCTCCTTTATGAACCCATTCCCAAACGATACTTAATCTGATCTCTCCTGTAGCCATATCCTCCATCAGGTAAAGAATATCATCATTGCCAAAATCATCTGCGGCCTTCAGGGCCGCTGCCTGCATTCCCTGAGCAAAAGCATTTCCATACTGAATGGCCACACTCAGCAGGTTTCTTGCGCCTCTGATGGTGATCGGTGCCGGTTCCAGCAGAATTAACCCATCAGCATCCTGCTGTGTATAGCTCAATGCAGGAAACTTGCGTCCTACCTGGTTCGCTTCCCCAACCTTTTCCCATACCGGCCTGACTATATTCACCATTTTCCAGTGAGCTACCCATTTTCCGCTTGCCCCCTCACGCTGCTCCCTTTCTGCCCCGGCCAGGGCCTTTTTCATACTTGCAGCAACACCATCAGCTGATCCTACCGGGATATTGGGTTCCATTCCTCCCTGCCAGATCGCACAGTTTCCATTGATATCCGGCGTATTTACTGCCCGGCGAACCCGGTCTTCATAATTACGCATATATCCATAGGTCATGGTCACCGATTCAATATTAGGATTAATAAAGCTTTTATCCCATGCCATAGCATCAGAAACGCTGTTGATATAATCCCAGCGGCCGGTATTATACCCTACGAAATGCTTACCCAGAACCGCCCTGATCTCCATCAACTGATAGGTAGCTTCAAGCTGCTCAACAAGCAGATATACTTTAATTATTCCATTTCCCAGACCCAGGTGATCTTCCAATGCACTCAGCATGCTATTCCACAATGCAGCCTCGCCGGCAGTCTGTATTTTAGGAAGATAGAGCACAATTGATGAGCCTGATTTCCGTAATTGTCTGTAATTATTTACCACATATAAACAAAGGTCCGCGATTGAAGCCGCCAGTGCCACACCATTCGCATCACGGATATGCC
>JBAZCD010000321.1:0-4094 GCA_041671205.1 Pedobacter sp. | reverse complement strand
AGGAACGAATATCATCAATAAAGCCCGGAAATGAACCGTTTGCCCTAACCTGTCTTCCCTGTGGTGAGTAAAATCCGGGCGGGGTTACTGTAATTCCGCGTTCAAGGCCATTTCCGATTGTTTTAAGTAAATGAGGATCTGCTGCTGTTATATAGGGTGAAACACCTTTAAAATGATGTAAATGCGATTTTACAGCGTCCAGTATCATGTGCTCATCACCAGATAGCTGATGCAGATAATAATGCATCAGGGAATCCAAGCCTAAACCATACTCTGAAACCATGATGCTTCCCACCGGGATATCTGCGTGAACTGCGCCTGACGTTCCAATTCGAATGATATTCAAGCTTTTAAGCTCTGACTTCTCAGTTCTTGTATTGAAATCAATATTAACCAGAGCATCAAGCTCATTGAATACAATATCAATATTATCTGTCCCGATCCCCGTAGAAAGTACAGTGATCCTGTTTGAACCTAAAAATCCGGTATGCGTTAGAAACTCACGTTTGCCCTTTTTTAGTTCTATACTGTCAAAATGCTGGCTAACTTCAGAGACCCGATCAGGATCGCCAACAGTAATTACTGTGTCGGCTATATCACCCGGTCTTAAATTTCAATGGTAAATACTTCCGTCAGGATTGATTATCAGGTCGGCTTTTGAAATTTCGTTCATCATTAATATTGAATTAAGGGCTGGTCAAATAGCATAAAGAATCGGGGAGTAATGACAACTAAATATAGTCCCAATAACTCATTTTGTCCCGCTAAATATTCAATCCTCATTATTCTTTGTTCAACTGCTCCTTAGTCCAACTTACTACTCCACTTCAAACCCTCAACTTTCTCCAGTCTCCCAAGCACTTTATTCACCTGTGATTGTCTGATCTCCAGCTTAAGTGAACAGTTAAGATCAAAATTTTGATTAAACATTTTAAGATCTTCTTCTTTAATAATTTTCATTACCTCATTCATTTGAGGGTGTCCGAATTGAATACTGAATTCAGAATTCAGAGTTTTCTCAATGATGTCTGCCTGCTTTACAGCCTCAATTGTAGCTGTTTTATAAGCATTGATCAATCCGGGAACACCTAATAAAGTACCTCCGAAATACCTGACAACCACTGCAAGAACATTGGTTAATTCGTAAGATAAGAGTGTGTTCAGTATAGGTCTGCCTGCAGTACCGGAAGGTTCACCATCGTCATTTATTCGAAAAACGGTTCTGTCCGGGCTTATACGCAAAGCCCAGCAATGATGCCTGGCTTTTGGATGCCCTGCCTTTAACGCTGTTATAATATCCTTTATCTCATCTTCAGAGGTAACAGGGTAGAGGTAGGCAATAAATTTACTGCCTTTATCCCGGTAAGTACCTTCTGAGATATTCCGGATGGTTTTATAAGTATCGTCAAAAAGCATAGAAAGTATTATTGTGTCATGGTAAGGATCAGAATTGAGATCAGTGCCAGAATAATTCCGGCATAGTTTAATCGGTTTAGTTTCTCACGAAAAATCAATACACCTACTGCTGATCCAAGTATAATCACTCCGATATTCATTGCAGAAAACACTAATGAAGGCTGGTGGGATAGAGCCTGGTGGGCTTTCAGATAAAATACAATGTTTCCGAAATTGGCTATTCCAAGAATCCAGCCACATATTAAATTAAGGATGCTCAGCTTTAGGCCCTTTATCACGATCAGATACAAGAGATATAACACAGAAATAATGAATGCTAAAGTAAATACCACCAGAAGGGAGGAGGTAAAAGGAATATTTTCAGTTTTGGCGATCTGCTTGAACAGAATATCAATAATTCCCATACCAAGGAATACGATCAGGGGGTAAATCCAGTAAGCATGTGAATTTTCGGTTTGTTTTTGCCAGGGCACAGAAAATATGATCGCTAAAAAGGCAATTGCAATTCCCGCAATTTTTATAAATGATGGCGTTTCATCAAAGATCAGAAAAGCAGCAAGTACCGGAATAAAAAGTGATAAACGCTGTGCTACATCCGTTTTGACAATTCCGGTATATCTCACAGAAAGGGCCAAAACCAAAAACAATGATGGCAGTAATAATCCCAGAGCAATGTAAGCAGGGTATAAAGTTTCACTAAACTGCGGAATTTCTGGTCTAAAGATGATCCAGGTAAGTAAACCGGCTATGGAATAATTCCATGTAATTGCCTGCCGGGTATCTATTTCGTAACGTTTTGCCAGTTTTAATAAGACTGATACAAATACACTGCAGCAAACACTAAGAAAGATATAGATCATATTATCCCTTATTATACCAAATGTTCAGAACATCCGGACCAACGATATGTGCTTCACTTGCTTTCCCGAACAATACAGGAACAGGAATACCTTCATTCCAGTTCTGCGGACTGGTAAAGACGCGCGCTTCATCCCATAAACCTGCTCTTATGAACAGATTTAGTGTTTCAGCACCGCCTTCCACGATCAAAGATTGAATATCCATCAGGTAAAGCTGGTAAGCGATCAGTTGGGGGAGTAAATTATCAAAATCTTTCAGTTCAAGGTATTTTATCCTGCCAACAAGATCAGTTTTTTGCTGGTTAAAAATTATGGTATCCTGACTTTGGTCAAAAATATGGAGGTTTAAAGGCAGTTCCAGTCGTCTGTCTATTATGATCCGAACAGGATCCCTTCCTGACCATTTCCGTGTATTTAAGCGTGGATTGTCTGCCAGGGCTGTATTCTTTCCAACTAAAACAGCATCTTCTTCTGTCCTCCATTGATGCACAAGCTGTTTGGAACTTTGTGAACTTATCCATTTCTGGGACCTGTCGGCCGGGGCAAAAAAGCCATTTGCCGTTTGCGCCCATTTAAGTATAATATAGGGCCTTTGTTTCCGTATCCTGGTAAAAAAGCGCTTGTTCAGATCAATACATTGATCCGTTAAAATGCCTTCTGAAACTTCAATTCCGGCATTTTTGAGCTTTTCGATTCCTTTACCATTTATCTGATCAAACGGATCCCGGCAGCCTATTACTGCTCTTGGAATTTGATTTGAAATAATGAGGTCTGCACATGGGGGAGTCTTCCCGAAATGGGAACATGGCTCAAGGTTAACGTAAATAGTAGACCTTTGTAATAACTCTCTTGCATTTTCATGGGTTTCAAAAACCTGGTTTATAGCATTTACTTCTGCATGCGCCTGTCCGTAAACCTTGTGATACCCTTCTCCGATAATTTTATCATCACATACAATGACTGACCCTACCATTGGGTTAGGACTTACTGATCCGGCACCTAAGCGGGCAAGGTCAATACACCGTTGGAGGTAGATCTGATGAGATGACATGCTGCAAAAATAGCTATGAATTACTTAAAATAATGAACTGCCTGTTTATTTATATTCAGTTGAACAGAAAACCAGAGTTCTGCTGGATTTTCAGGTGAATTGGTTTACTTTGCGGCATGACTTTCAGAGAAGCAGAACGGATATTTATTGACAGTTTATCTTCGGTTTATGACAGACAGGAAGCTTCCAGTCTTTCCTGGCTAAGCATCAGCTTTGTTTGCAAACTGGAACGGGTGGAGTACCTTAATTTAAAGGATACTAAAATTCCTTCAAATAAAGTAAAAGCTTTATTTGAAGTTCTGGAACAATTAAAAACCGGGAAACCGCTTCAATATATTTTGGGAGAAACAGAGTTTTACGGACTGAACTTCAAGGTAAATCCTTCAGTACTCATTCCAAGGCCTGAAACAGAAGAACTTGTAGAGTGGATAATATCAGACATCCGGAGCTCAATAAGCTCTTTAGAAGGGTTAAAAATCATTGACATCGGAACCGGCAGCGCCTGTATCCCTGTCTCTATTAAAAAACAAATCCCTTGGGCTGAAGTCTATGCGGTCGATATTTCTGCAAATGCACTGAATACAGGCAGAAAAAATGCCGTTTTAAATCATGTGGATGTGGTATTTATTCAGGATGATATATTGAGCCCCGTAAATAATGAACTTATTCATACAAAATACAGGATCATAGTCAGCAATCCACCATACATTACAGTTGCTGAAAAAGATCAGATGCTGCCTAATGTTCTGGAACATGAACCACATCTG
>JBAZCD010000320.1:2386-4096 GCA_041671205.1 Pedobacter sp. | reverse complement strand
TCTATTATACTTTGCCGAAAAGAAAGACATCGATCTGAATCAATATATCGGTGATGGTGGATCAGGCTTACAAACTCCTTCTACAAGAAGATATGGACTGAACGTTAATATTACATTCTAGCACTTAAATAAAATAATCATGAAAAATATACTCAATATTTTTATTGTCATCCTGATGACCACCTTTATGAGTTGTGAAAAGACTTTTGAGGAATTAGAGGAGGACCCAAACAGACCTGTCAATGTGCCTGCTTCATTAGTATTGCAGTCGATACAATATGACATGTACAACAATACCGGACGTGCATTTAGTGCTGAAATGCGGTGGAATCAGTTCTATTGTTCCAATTATAATTACTACGCAAACAATGAATACCAATGGTCTGAAATGCCAAATCATTTTTTTACTTTGAAAAATGTGATTAAAATGGAAGAGGAAGCTCGGAAAGCCGGTGCCGAGTCAGTAAATCCATATTCTGCTGTTGCAAAATTTTATAAGGCATTTTTCTATGATCAAATGTCAAAGCGCGTGGGAGATTTGCCTTTATCGGAGGGCTTACAAGGCATTTCAAACCTTAAACCTAAATATGATACCCAAAAGCAGGTTTATATCCAAATATTGAAATGGTTAGAGGAATCAAATTCGGATTTGGCAGTGTTAATAGCCAAAGGAAATCAAACATTAACCGGTGATATCTATTTTTGTGGAGATTTGCGGAAATGGCAAAGAGCTGTGAACGCTTTTCATATAAGGATGCTCATTCAATTGAGTAAAAAGGAGGCCGATGCTGATCTTGCAATCAAAACAAAATTTGCCACTATTGTATCAAATCCTTCAAAATATCCTTTGATGTCCGGATTAAATGAGAGTTTGCAATTCACTTCGAATCAATACAATAAATATCCATCTAACCCTGATAATTTTGGTTTTGACGCTACCCGCCAAAATATGTCAAGGGCTTACATAGAGCGTTTAACTGAGCGAAATGATCCAAGAGTTATGATTACATGTGAACCTGCCGGATCCTCTTTAAAAGCAGGTAAATTACCTTCTGATTATACCAGCTACGTCGGTGCAAGTTCCGGGGAAGATTTAGCCGATATGTCCTTAAAAGCCGGTACTTCTAATGGTGCTGATTTAGCTCCCGGCCAATATTCTTTTCAAAACAGAAAAAGATATTACTCAAATTATACAGGTGAACCAACATTTATAGTAGGGTACCCTGAAATGTGTTTCAATATTGCAGAAGGGTATCATAGAAATTGGGCATCCGGAAATGCAGGTTCATGGTATGAAAATGGGATAAATGCATCAATGGAATTTTATGGGATAAAAAACGGTTCAAATACAATGACCTATTCAAGGAATGGAAGCAGAGATGCAACTGAGGCAAGAACCTTTAATATAAACTTCAGCAATAGTGATTATTTAGCCCAGAGCAACGTAAAATATGAAGGCGGAACACCGGGATTGGAAAAAATTCTTACTCAAAAGTATTTGGCATTTTTTATGAATTCAGGTATGGAAGCCTACTTTAACTGGAGAAGAACCGGATATCCGATATTTTATACTGGTGTAGGTACAGGTAATTCCGGTAGAATTGCAATTCGTTGGATCTATCCTGTTTCAGAAAGAAACAGTAATCCCGATAATTACAAATCAGCTATAGATAATCAATTTGCCGGGAAGGATGATATTAATGAACAAAT
>JBAZCD010000320.1:0-2376 GCA_041671205.1 Pedobacter sp. | reverse complement strand
CAAATGTGGCTAGTTAAATAATAGTGTTTCTGTGTGTGAAAAACGGGGTAGTAATATCCCGTTTTTTTGTTTTAAAGATTTTGCATCTGACAATTGCATGGGTCTGTTAAAATTTAATGCTGTTGTCTAAATAAGTAATATCCAATTAATATTAGGTTAATAAGAGACTGGTTTATTTAGAAAGTCAAGCTTTGGATGTTATTGCTCAATAAAGTCAATCTGATTTGAGTGAGTATTCAAAAATTGAAAATTAAATCACTAAGTATATTTTGTCTGTTGTGTCTGGAAATTTCCATCAATAAATAGAGGAAAAATATGAGAACTATTAAAAAGGATGAAAATAAAATATGCTGAATTTAAGTCAGCTGGAGAAAAACTTCAGCTGAAAGAAACAGAACTCCCGGAGCTGAATGAAGGTGAAATTTTAGTAAAAATCACATACACTACCTTATGCAGAAGCGACCTTCATACATACATAGGTCTTAGGAAAGAAAAAGCACCAACTATCCTTGGACATGAAATTGTTGGTCAAATTCTTGATTTTGGACCGGGTGCTCCACGTATTGACCTTAGAGGTAAAGAGCTAACCATTGGAGATCGGATTACCTGGGCAATTTTTGCGGGTAATCCGGAAGATCCTGTTTCAAAAAAAGGTATCCCGCAGAAGGCAAAAAATATTTTTAAATACGGTCATGAGCAAATTACTGCAGATAGTAATTTGCATGGTGGACTATCTGAATTCATTATCCTTAGAAAATTTACACCGGTTATTTGTTTAAAGCAATCAGTTCCTGATTCTGTAGCCGCATTGATAAATTGTTCTGTAGCTACAATTGCAGGAGCTATGAGGCTGGCGGGTGATTTAAAAAATAAAAATGTCCTGGTAAGCGGAACAGGGATGTTGGGAATAATAGCCTGTGCAATGGCATCTAAAGCCGGAGCAGCTTTTGTTTCTGCCCTGGATATTGATTCGAACAGACTTGAAATTTCAAAAATGTTCGGAGCTGACGAAATCGGACATACGGTGAATGATTTTTCAGGAAAGTTTGATGTCATAATCGAGAGCAGTGGATTTCCGGCTGTCATGATGGATACACTTAAACAGATAGAGATTGGAGGTACAGCTGTATGGCTTGGAGCTGTTTTCTCGCAGGAAGATCTACACATTAACGCTGAATTCATTGTAAGAAATTTAGTAAACATTAAAGGATTACATAATTACAATGATGCCGATTTGGTTTATGCAGTAGATTTTATCGAGCAGCATCAGCATTCCTTTGATTTTGAACTACTTATATGTAGCGGTTTCAATTTGGAGCAGGTTAATGAAGCATTTGAATATGCGGTGAATCAAAATCCATTCAGAGTTGGAATTCAAATTACTTAAGAAAATATTTTGAGCTAAGTCCTTGTTTCCGGGCATAAAATCCATGATTTTGATCAAAGAAAAAATAAGCAGGCAGGATCTCAACTTTCTCTTAACAGCTTCATTCGCAGCCTTCATTACCTATTTAAGCATGTATGCATTCAGGAAACCATTTACTGCTGCAACATTTGATCAATTATCACTCTGGGGTGTTGATTATAAAATTCTGCTAATTATTTCTCAGCTTATAGGATATACTATTTCTAAATACATAGGAATAAAGCTTATTTCAGAACTGAAGTCAGAATCAAGGACCAGAACCTTGCTGATTTTAATGGCATTTGCATGGGTTTCATTATTCTTTTTTGCGATTGTACCATACCCCTTCAATTTTCCATTTATGTTTTTGAATGGCTTACCATTAGGGATGATTTGGGGAGTTGTTTTTAGTTATCTGGAAGGAAGAAGATTTACCGAATTACTTGGAGCAGCGATGGCTTCAAGCTTTATTGTTTCTTCCGGATTGGTAAAGGGTGCTGGAAGATTTTTAATAGAAGAATGGGCGATTTCTGAAACCTGGATGCCTTTTTTTACCGGGCTGGTATTTTTGCCGGTTTTGCTTATTGGCATTTTTTTACTTCATAAGCTTCCTGCCCCCGGTGCACAGGATATAGATTTGAGAACAGAGCGCGTTCCTATGAATTCTACCGGGAGAATGTCCTTTTTTAAGCGTTTTGCACCTGGAATCATTTTCTCTGTTCTTATCTATGTAGGCTTAACCATCTTCAGAGATCTGAGAGATAATTTTGCAGTTGAGTTTTGGTCGGGTTATGGCTACTCTAATACTCCGTTCTTACTAATCTTTTCAGAAATTCCAATAGCCATAACTGTTTTGATTATCATCGCCTTAATGATATTCATAAGAAATAATAAACAGGCCTTTTACATTAATTTATTTGTCACCTTATTCAGCGGACTGTTTTTGTTTATAATAACAGTATTATTAATTT
>JBAZCD010000319.1:0-4100 GCA_041671205.1 Pedobacter sp. | reverse complement strand
ATTCAATGAGCCCGATGTGTTTAAATCAGGTGCCGGATTGCGTTCGGTTACCGATTGGGCACACTATAACCATGGCTATACCGCAAATATTCTGAATGAACCTGCCAACGATGAGATTGCCTATAAAAGAAGTTCTCCGATCTATTTTGCGGAAGGTTTGAAAGGTAATCTGCTGATGGCACATGGAATGGCCGATGTGAATGTTCACTTCCAGGATATCGTTCGGCTGTCACAAAGGCTTATAGAACTTAAGAAGGACAAGTGGGAGTTGGCGGTTTATCCTGTAGAAGATCATGCTTTTGTTGAACCTTCGAGCTGGACTGATGAGTACAAAAGAATCTTAAAATTATTCGAAACAACATTAAAATAATAGGTACAGAGACTTTAAAGCCCTTTAATGATTTGATTTCCCAAACATAGTACCGAAAAAATGTTGAAAACTTATTTTAGAAAAATAATGAAAAAGTGTAATTTTAGAAAATAAAGGTTAATCAACCTTAAAGTTTTTGTTTTACGAAAGTAAAACGCAATTCAGACATGCAGTGATTGTACTCTGAGTAGCGGAACTAAACTTTAAGGATTTACAAGTTTTTAATTGTAATTTTTGGGGAAACGGTCAGATGTCTAAAGTCTGACCGTTTTTTTATTTAAACCAATTATTCTCCACAACTTTTGAGCCTGATCCAACATACCCGGTAAGGTAAATTTTTTGTGTCATCGCATTGGGGCATGCTTTTTTGTATATTTTAGAATATTATGCACCATAAATTATGAATTTCCGTCAGTTAGGATTTAATATCCTTCTTTTACTTCCACTATTTGCTGCAGGACAGACCTCCCCGCAGTTCAATGCTGCTGAGATCAAACTTGGTCTCAAAAAATTGAGCACTCTGGGTTCTGCGCTTTATATTGCGGCACATCCGGATGATGAAAATACCCGCCTTCTAGCCTTTCTGGCTAAAGAGAAAAAATTCCGAACAGGATATTTATCCCTTACCAGAGGTGATGGGGGGCAAAACCTGATCGGGAATGAACAGTCTGAATTACTCGGATTGATACGCACTCAGGAACTACTTGCTGCCAGACGAACTGATGGTGCAGAACAATTCTTTTCAAGGGCAATCGACTTTGGATTTTCCAAAAATCCGGAAGAGACCTTCCGCATCTGGAATAAAGAACAGATTCTTGCCGACGCCGTTTGGGTGATCCGGAAATTCAGACCCGATATCATCCTTACCCGGTTTCCTGAAGATGCCCGTGCCGGACATGGTCAGCATGCTGCATCCGCAATTATCGCCCGGGAGGCCTTTATTGCGGCAGGAGATCCCAAACGCTTCCCTGATCAACTGAAATATGTTCAGGTCTGGCAGGCCAAACGAATTTTATGGAATACCTATAATTTCGGCGGCCTCAATACCACATCCGAGGATCAGTTAAAACTGGATGTTGGTGTTTATAATCCTCTGCTTGGAAAAGGTTATGGCGAAATTGCAGCAGAAAGCCGTACAAACCATAAAAGCCAGGGCTTTGGAAGCGCCCGGCAGCGCGGACAGGCATTTGAATATTTTAGTCATACAAAAGGAATTGCTTCAAAAAATGATCTCTTTGAAGGAATAGATTCCCGGTGGAACCGTATCCCGGGGGCTGAAGAAATAGGACGCCTCATCAGTCAGGCAGATCAGAATTTTAAAACAGATAATCCATCAGCTTCCGTTCCGGCTCTGATCAGTATCCTTAAAGTGATTGTAAAACTACCTGATAGCTACTGGAAAAATCAGAAAATCGGGGAGCTCAAAGAGCTGATCGCTGCCTCTGCAGGCCTTTGGTTCGAATCCTATTCTTTACAGGCCACCCAGGCACTGGGCGATAGTATCAGGTTGCGTTCAGAGATCATACTGCAGTCAGCAATTCCTGTCAAACTTCTGCAGGTAAATGGCGTACCCCAGAATACAGATCTGAAAGCAGGGATTACAAAAAGTATTCAAAGTGCACTATTGGCAACAGAGATCACTGAACCTTACTGGCTGATGAATAACCATCCAACCGGCATGTTTGTCATCAATGACCAGCAAATGGTTGGAAATGCTGAAAACCCTTCTACGGCTTTAATAAACTTCAGGTTCAGAATCGGAGATCAGGAAATTTCATACCAGCGTCCGCTTGTTTATAAATATACCGATCAGGTCCGCGGTGAGATCTACCAGCCGCTGATCATTGCTCCGGCAGTCACTGCCAGCATTGCAGATAAAGCCTACGTCTTTTCAGGGAATAACCCCAAAACCATTCAGATCCTGTTAAAAAGTTTTCGTGATAAAACTGTGGGTACAGTAATTCCGCAGGTCCCTGCCGGATGGAAAATTGAACCTCAAAGACTTGAATTCAATCTGACCAAAAAAGGAGATGAAAAAACAGTTCAGTTCGCCATCATCCCTACAGACCAGGCAACTCCGGCAACATTCACCGTAAATATCAGCTCTCAGGGTGTCCGGTATAATCGTGGAAACAGAATCATTGACTACGAACACATCCCGGTCCAAACCCTTTTTCCACTGGCTGAAGCAAAGGTCGAAAGGGTTGAACTTAAAACAGGAGGCAAAAAGATCGGATACATTGCCGGTGCCGGCGACCTGATCCCGGAATCCCTGCAGCAGATCGGCTATCAGGTCAGCACCCTGTCAGAGAGTGAAATAATGAATGGAAATCTTTCACGATATGATGCTATAATTTCAGGAGTAAGGGCTTATAATGTGAATGAAAGATTAAACCTGATGCAGCCTAAATTGATGGACTACGTGAATAATGGAGGAACTTTACTGGTGCAATACAATGTAAATAACCCGCTTTTGGTTCAGAATATCGGCCCTTATCCTTTTAAGATTACACGCGACAGGGTAACCGATGAAAATGTGAATGTAAGCTTTCTTGAAAAAGATCATCCTGTTTTAAACTTTCCGAATAAGATTACTGCTAAAGATTTTGAAGGATGGATTCAGGAGAGAGGCCTGTATTTTACTTCTGATGCTGATCCGAAATACAGCCGGATTCTAAGTATGAATGATCCCGGAGAAACACCGAAGGATGGCTCATTGCTGGTGGCTGATTATGGTAAGGGAAGGTTCGTTTATACCTCTCTTGTTTTTTTCAGAGAATTGCCTGCAGGAATACCCGGTGCATATAGATTATTTGTAAATTTGATCACAAAACAAAAGAATAATTAAGATGAAAACTGAAAACACTGCAAAAACTAATAGTGCTTATTACATCGTTCCGGCTGTATTATGCGGTATCCTCACCGCTTGTGTGGTAACAGGATCTGTTGGCTACATGGTGTTAGGAGCAGTATTGGGCCTTCTTACTGCCGGCTTCTGGGTCAATGTCGTTCAGCATGGAGAAGAAGCCTGATCAGGATACTCCTCCTTTTGTAAAGACATGGAATCAGTTTTATTATCTTCTGATTATATGGCTGGTACTCCTTATTGTCCTCTTTTATCTGTTCACTAAAACTTTTGAATGAGCGGGATAGACTGGATAATACTGTTTACAACCCTGTTTATAATTGTTGTATACGGCATTTATAAAAGCAGGGGGACAGAAAATATTGACGGCTATCTTCTTGGAAATAAATCATTTCCGTGGTATAGTGTAACCCTGTCGGTAATGGCTACTCAGGCCAGTGCCATTACTTTTCTTTCGGCTCCCGGACTTGCATTTTCTTCGGGAATGGCATTCGTTCAGTTTTATTTTGGCCTTCCATTGGCCATGATCGTGCTTTGCATCACCTTCGTCCCCATTTTTCATAAACTCAAAGTTTATACCGCCTACGAATTTCTGGAGAACCGCTTTGACCTGAAGACAAGGGCTCTAACCGCTTTTCTATTCCTGATACAACGGGGGCTTTCGACAGGAATTACCATTTATGCTCCTTCGATCATTTTATCCACTATTCTGGATATTGATACAACTTATACCACCTTATTTATCGGCGGAATTGTAGTAACCTATACGGTGTATGGCGGAACTAAAGCCGTATCCTATACCCAAATGCTGCAAATGACCGTTATATTTTCAGGATTACTGGTAGCGGGGATTATGGTAGTGAA
>JBAZCD010000318.1:0-4102 GCA_041671205.1 Pedobacter sp. | reverse complement strand
AGAGTTTAAATATAAAATAAGAGAAAAGGCATGGATGGATTAGTAATGACGGGTCAGCTGTTATTGGGATTATCAATTTTAATCATATTACACGAAGCAGGACACTTTTTTGCAGCCAGGGCTTTCGGAATCAGAGTAGAGAAATTTTACCTTTTCTTCGATGCCTGGGGTTATAAATTATTCAGTTTTAACTATAAAGGTTGTGAATATGGTATTGGATGGCTGCCATTGGGTGGCTATGTAAAGATATCGGGAATGATCGACGAATCAATGGATACGGAACAATTGGCCGGTCCACCGCAACCCTGGGAGTTTCGCTCAAAACCGGCCTGGCAGCGACTTATTGTCATGCTGGGTGGTGTTACTGTGAATATTGTCCTCGGTATTTTTATTTTCTGGATGCTTACCCTTAAAAATGGGGAGACCTTTATACCGAATGATAAGCTGCCTGATGGCATTTCTCCGGGAATTATTGGGAAAGAAATTGGCCTGCAGGCAGGTGATCGTATTACGGCTGTTAACGGGGCTCCTGTTATTCGCTTTGAAGAATTAACCAGCTCAAAAGTGCTGCTGGGTAATACGGAACTTAGCGTATTAAGAAAAGGTGAACCGGTTTCAGTTCAGGTTCCGGGAGATGTTCTGGAAATGGTTTCAGATCTGGGTATCGGCCAGTTTGTTGAACCACGGGTGAGGATGTCGGGAGTAGTGCAGATCGTTCCGGGTAGTAATGCTGAAAAAGCAGGGATAGAGGTTGGCGACAGCATTTTAGCAGTTAACAATAAGACGGTTGTCTTTTTTGATGAGTATAAAGCAGAAGTTCAGTCTAATAAGAGCAAAACCGTTGCAATTTCGTTGGTAAGAGATAATAAAAGGGTCGAAGTACCGATCTTGGTTTCTGAAGATGGAACCTTAGGAGTTTATGTAATCCCATATTTCAATATCCCAATTGAAAGTGTAAACTATGGTTTTCTGGGCTCATTGCCTGTAGGGGCATCGAAAGCCTGGGGTTCGTTTATGGATAACGCCAAAGGATTGGGTAAGGTGGCTTCCGGCCAGGTGAAAGCGAATAAGGCCTTTACCGGACCGATAGGTATTGCGACCATGTTTGGTGCGACGGTTGACTGGGTGAAATTCTGGAGTCTGGTTGGTTTACTTTCTATGGCTCTGGCACTGATGAACTTATTGCCTATACCGGCATTGGATGGTGGTCACGCTATTTTCCTGCTGATTGAAATGATCAAAGGCAAGCCCCTTGGTGATAAATTCATGGAGCGTGCTCAGATGGTAGGTTTCGTAATTCTTGTCAGTCTGATGGTGTTTGTATTTGGTAATGATATTCTGAAACACATAATTAATTGATAATTGACAGTTGACAATTGTATTGATTAATCCTCCGATCCTAATCCTATGAAGGATAAGAATTATTTCGAATTGTATGAATTGCCTTTAAGTTTTCAGGTTGATGGGGCTTTGCTGAAGAAGAAATTCTATGAACTGAGTAAGCGCTTTCACCCTGATTTTTATGTGAATGAAAGTGCAGAAAAGCAGGCAGAGATCCTGGATTTATCTACTCTGAATAATAAGGCCTATCAGGTATTGTCAGATCCACTGAAACGCATTGAGTATATTCTTTCATTGAATAATATGCTTGCTGATGGCGATAAATACGTGCTGCCCCAGGATTTTTTAATGGATATGATGGACGTGAATGAGGCTTTGATGGAGATGGAATTTGATCATGATGAATTGAAACTGGCTGAATTGAAGGAACAGATCGATGCAATGGAAGGGACATTGTTTGATGAACTGAAAAGTGCCACTGTTGAGTTTGATATCAAATCCGGAAGCAGTGCTGAAAGTATGCTGCTGAAGATCAAGGACATCTGGTACCGTCAGAAATACCTGATGCGGATCAGGGAAAGTCTGAATAAATTCAGAGTCTGAATCCTCTGAATTATTAAAATTTTATTTATGTTTGCATCCCGCAAGGTAGTACGTTCATGCAAAAATGTCCTAAGGGCGGCCCCGATGACTATCGGGGGGTAGACGCGTCGGTCTCAAACACCGATAGGCATCGGTATGTGCCGGTTCTCCCGATAGCTATCGGGACCGGCGCTGGGTACATAAAGGCTCTTCGAAACAAGGACTTTTTTGCTAATAGCCTGTTCTTACTGATAGCCTTGCCTCTCAGCGGCCTATCAAAAAGATATTTATGATTTCATTTGACGGCAACATTTCTCGCCGGGTAAGCCGACAATGACTAATTACTGTTTCTTCTGATCACAGTTTAACCGAAGGTTAGCAGAAACATACCGTTTACAATCAAAAATCTTACAATCCCTCGGTCAGTTTTATCTTCATACATGGCGATAGTATACATTTTATTTTCTAATCGACTCAATAAGTTTTATATAGGTAGTTGTAAGGACCTTTCTGAGCGCATCACTCAACATGCCACGAAGATGTTTGTAAAAAGCTTCACTGCAAAAGCTGACGATTGGGAGTTGTACTTGTCCATTACAGATCTGGACTATCAACAGGCCAGGCTAATCGAACTTCATATAAAGAAGATGAAGAGTACAAAATATATTAAGGACTTGATAAAATATCCTCAAATCATCGAAAAGTTAAAAGAAAGATATCCTTAACGGCGGCTCCGAAAACTATCGTGGTGGTAGACGCGTCGGTCTCAAACACCGATAGGATACAGATAAACATCGGTATGTGCTGGTTCGTCCCGATCGGGATTCTTTTTTGGCAGATAGTGAAACGGAGTCTGAGACTCCTGCATATTTGATAATCCGTAGTCACGCTGCGCATAAGACTACGGATAGGAGGAGGCTGAGAATATTCCGCTGAAGATCAGGGATATATGGTACCGTGAAAAGTATCTGATACGGATCAGGAAAAGACTGAATAAATTCAGTCAGTAAATGCAGCCTGTTTTTCAAATTGAAGGCTGCGATTTATTAAAATTTTATTTATGTTTGCATCCCGCAACGTAGAACGTGAAAACGTAGTGCGTTTATTCAAAAATGCCCAGCTGGCGGAACTGGTAGACGCGTCGGTCTCAAACACCGATAGGAAACTGTGCCGGTTCGATTCCGGCGCTGGGTACTCTTTTAAAGAGTAAAGCCCTGTAAGATAGATACTTGCAGGGTTTTTTATTTTCTAATATACACTCCATATACATAACGTCATGCGCTATCGAACCGCAAGTCGCCAAGGATTTTGGTTACCCAGATGGTATTTTTTGGTTACCTATTGGATTTTTGGTTACCTTCTGCTTGAATATTGAACTAACCTCAGGATAATATGGCGAATAGAAAGAAGAGAATGCGGGCCGTTAATCAAAAAGTTCGCGAGAAACCGTCTGCGCCTCCCGGAGTTCCGAAGAGCAAATGGCTGACACCCTCTCGTTACAAAATAATTGGGGTCGCCGCTATTTTGGCAGTCTTAATTATTGCTTGGTCGCAACATTCCTTCGATTCGTCCAATGTTCAGATCTTTACGAATATAAGTGTCGTTGTTTTGGCCTCCATTGCTTCATTAAGCGACCTGAGAAATGATCAGCGGAAAATCACAATCTGGGGCTGGATATTCACTGTCTTGAGCGTCGTAACCATATTGGGATATATAAGCCAAGGCCAGGAGAAACAGAAGAACGAAGTTCAGAAAGTCATGAAGTCACCGCTGGAAACAAATCGTATCCCTGGAAAAATCGACACTAATTATCGGGATAGAAAACAAATTACGAAACAGCCCCAAAAACCAATTCTAGAGGTTCTTGGTGTTCCACAAATTACCCGAAAAGAATCTACCCTCACTATTATTACTGCTATTGCGGTTGTTGACGATATCCCAGCAAACATAGTAACGGCTTCGACCATAATGTTTACAACCGAAATGATTGAGAAGCAACAAAAACCTAAAGGAAACTGGAACCATGCCCTTGAAAATACGATTGTTTCAAGATCTTTACCTTTGTCTTATACGCAAAACGCCAACGTCACCGGGACTATTCCTGATACAATATACAGCTATTTGAAAATTGAGTTTACAACCAGAAATAGAGATTCAGCTAAAATGCATTTTAAGAGAT
>JBAZCD010000317.1:0-4137 GCA_041671205.1 Pedobacter sp. | reverse complement strand
ACCAGGTGGAACATCTTTTAATCCGCTGATGATCTATGGTGGCGTTGGTTTGGGAAAAACACATCTCGCTCAGGCTATCGGAAACGAGATCAAGCGTACTTTGACAGATAAGCTGGTTCTCTATGTTTCATGTGAGAAGTTTACCCAGCAGTTTGTTGATGCATTAAAGAATAATAATATCAATGATTTTGTAAATTTTTATCAGGCAATGGATGTTCTCATTATGGACGATGTTCATAATTTCGCCGGTAAAGAGAAAACACAGGATATTTTCTTCCATATCTTCAATCACCTTCACCAGTCAGGTAAGCAGTTGATCATTACTTCAGATAAAGCACCTAAAGATCTTTCGGGTCTTGAAGAAAGATTATTGTCCCGTTTTAAATGGGGCTTATCCGCAGATCTTCAGATCCCTGATCTGGAAACCCGTATGGCGATCCTGAACAAAAAAATGTACTCTGACGGTATCGAACTTCCTTCAGAAGTGATTGAGTATGTTGCCCATAATATCGACAATAATGTGCGTGAGCTTGAAGGGGCAATGGTATCCCTGCTTGCCCAGTCAACATTGAATAAAAAGGAAATTGACCTGAATCTTGCTAAATCCATGCTTAAGAATTTTATCAAAAATTCGAGCAAGGAGATATCGATGGAATATATTCAGAAACTCGTTTGCGAGTATTTTGAAGTGCCTGTTGAAATGGTTAAATCCAAAACCAGAAAGCGTGAGATCGTTCAGGCACGTCAGATTTCTATGTATCTGGCTAAGCTTCACACCAAAACATCACTTAAATCTATTGGTGCTTTCTTCGGAGGACGCGATCACTCGACAGTGATCTATGCCTGCCAGACTGTAGATGATCTGATCGATACAGATAAGAAATTCAAGGGTTACGTTGCCGATATCCAGAAGAAGCTGAAAATGAGTTAAATACTCAGGCTTCAATTTTAATCCTCATTAATTTCTGATCTCATAAACCTGTTCTTTGTGGCCTGGTTTATGGGATGGTTTATTTCCACCACCCCCTTTGATTCCCCCGCCAGCGGGGGACACGATCGCCAATGCACAACGAGAAGAAATCCGTTTTACTATTAACAAATCCCTTAGGCGCCCTGCTGTCCCCCTCTTTGAGAGGGGGGTGCTGAGTCTCGTGCTGCGGCAGGGGGAGGTTATGTATCTCAGGAACACCAATCTCAATGAGTAAAAAGCTAAGCTATTTCAGCTACTAATAGTAAATAAAAAACCATCTTTTAATTTGTAAGGTTCTGAATCTTATCCGATTTCTTGCTTTTATTCCCTGAAATTCTTTATTTGCTTGCAGATAAAACAAATCTGAAGCAAAATTCCTTTGAAAACGATCCCGAAAATCTCCTGCATGCTCTTAGCTATTACCGGAATGTTACTGTACTCCTGTACCGGCTCGGCCCCAATTGACTATTCAACCTGGTCAAGTTATGCCGGAACAAAAGATGGTAACCGGTATTCTTCCATTGATCAGATCAATATTGGGAATGTATCTGCTTTACAGGAGGCATGGGTGTTTAAAACCGGAGACAGAGATACTGCCAACAGGAGTGAGATGCAATGCAATCCGATCATCATCAATGGCACCTTGTATGTAACAAGTGCAAAATTGAAGCTTTATGCACTGGATGCTGCTACCGGGAAGCAAAAGTGGGTATTTGATCCTTCAACAACTGATGAGAAGATCGGTTTTGGGATTAACCGTGGCGTGATGTACTGGCAGGATGAAAAGGGAAAGGATAAGCGGATTCTGTATGGGGTAGCTTCAAGGCTTTATGCTGTGAATGCTGATGATGGTCAGCCGGTTAAAAATTTTGGGACTAAGGGGTCTATTGCACTGAAAGAAGGGCTTGATATTCCGGATACGCAGGATGGCTCCCTGCTTCTCAAAACTCCCGGTGTAATTTATAAAGATCTGGTCATTTTGGGTATGAGCCTGTCTGAAGGGGCGGATGCATTACCCGGACATATCAGGGCTTTTGATGTTCGCAGTGGAAGGCGCCGCTGGATATTCCATACGATTCCTCAACCCGGAGAGTTCGGTTATGAAACCTGGGAAGATAAAGATTCATGGAAAAATATTGGTGGAGCCAATAACTGGACCGGAATGTCGCTTGATGAGAAAGCCGGTATTGTCTATGTGCCTACAGGTTCGGCATCTCCTGATTTTTACGGAGGTACGAGAAAGGGATCGAATTTCTTTGCCAACAGCATCATTGCTTTAGATGCGGCCACCGGAAAATACATCTGGCATTACCAGGTGGTCCATCATGATCTTTGGGATCGCGATCTGCCTGCCAATCCCAATCTGGTTACAATAAAGCGCAATGGGCAGAAGGTAGATGCGCTTGCACAGATCACCAAACAGGGATATATATATCTTTTAGACCGTACTAATGGCAAGCCGATATTTCCGATCCCTGAAGTTCCTGTACCACAGGAAGCCTTGCCAGGTGAAAAACCCTGGCCTACACAGCCGGTGCCGGCACTGCCTGAGCCCTTTTCACGCCAGAGATTTGCACCTGAGGATGTCAGTGATCTTACGCCTGAAACTCACAAAGAATTAATGGAGCGGTATGTGCAAATCAAAAACAGGGTGCACTATTCGCCTCCGGCCAAAGAAGGAGGATGGATGTTTCCTGATTTTGGCGGCGGCGGTGAATGGGGAGGAGCTGCGGTAGATATGGAATCAAAAATTCTCTATGTGAACAGCAATGAAGTGCCTTCTACCCAGGTAATGATCGATGCACCGCTTAATGATGATCCCGGCCGTGCAGTTTATAACAAACATTGTATTAGTTGCCATGGACCTGAATTAAAAGGAAGTGGTTCTGAATACCCTTCTCTGCTTAATTTGAAGAAGAAATATACTATGCCCCGGCTTAGCCAGGTCCTTCAGCAGGGACGAAACAGGATGCCATCATTTAAATATGTACCTGAGGTAGATAGAAATGCCTTAATGGCTTTTTTGCTCGAAACAGAATCAGGATCAAAATCCGTAAAAAATCCGGAGAATGATGCAAAAAGCAAAGAAGATCAGATCCCTTATGTCATGACCGGATATAATCGTTTCGTTGATAAGGACGGATACCCTGGGATTAAACCACCATGGGGCACCCTGAATGCAGTTAATCTGAATAGCGGCAAGCTTTTATGGAAAGTGCCGCTGGGTGAATATGCTGAATTAATTAAGAGAGGAATGAAGCCTACCGGAACGCGAAATTATGGAGGTCCAGTTGTAACTAAAGGGGGACTGGTGTTCATTGCGGCTACATTGGATGAAAAGATCCGGGCTTTTGACAAAAATTCAGGAAAGTTATTGTGGGAAGCCAGGCTGCCGGCTGCAGGTTATGCTACTCCTGCCACTTATATGATCGATGGGAAACAATACCTGGTTATTGCATGCGGCGGAGGGAAGCTGGGAACTAAATCCGGAGATAGTTATGTTGCCTTTGCATTGCCTGAAAAATAATTTTCTTTGCGGAAAATTATTTTTCAGCGTAGTGCTCCCAGTTTTAAGAGTGCATAAAATATTCCGCTGGTATGTAATGCCTGTCCGAAGGCATTATTTAACAGAAGTTCCTTTAATTTATCGGGGCTTACCAGTTCAATTTCAATTTCTTCTCCCCGGTCAGGCTGCTGTTCGGCAACCCGTTTTCCCCCTCTGGCAATAAAACAAAAGGTTTTATTTTTTGCCGTTGCCGGATTGGCGTAAAGTGCAGACAGGTATTCGATGTCCTGAAATTCGTAACCTGTTTCTTCAAGGAGTTCTCTTCTGAGGGCTTGCTCCGGACTTTCCCCCTTTTCAATGCATCCGCCCGGAAGTTCAAGAATTACCTCTTCGGCTGCATGCCGGTATTGTCGCACCAGAATTACCTGATTGTCTTCTGTAATTGCAACAGCATTAACCCAGTCAGGGTACTCCAGAACATAGTAGTCGGGTATGATTGTACCATCAGGCATCCTGCAGGTATCCATCCGGAGGGTTGCCCAGTTTTCTTTTATAATATATTGGGTTGAGATCTTCTCCCAATTGAGATGGCTCATAGTCTATACTCTTATCACATTTCTGCTTTCAGCTTTCTGCTTTTGCCTTTCAGCTTCCCTACCAG
>JBAZCD010000316.1:0-4147 GCA_041671205.1 Pedobacter sp. | reverse complement strand
AGTATATAATATTCTAATATTCAATATCTTAACCATAAATAAACTATTGACTCTCTTTAGAATTAAACCCAGGGACGGTTTGTTAAGCTAATCCATTATGCAAACCAGTTTTCTGCTTTTTTATGCATAAAAACGCCATTCCTGCATAAAATTCAGAAACAAAATCATCCCGGTTTAATTTATGTAACATCTCCGTTATCAGTCAGTTGAAATTATTAAACCATTATTAATCGAGAAAAATATGATATTTCTTTATTTGTCTCCGATTTGAAATGCATGCTTTATGAATTTACAATTATTAATAGTAAATATGTCTAAACATTCTTATAACTGATAATGAAATCAATTCTCTTTGATAAAAACTATCTGGACTCATTGAGCAATATTGAAAGAAAAAAGTATTTGCAGAAAGTCAAACTGATCAAATTGCTTCATGGAGAAGGAGCAAAATCAAATGCAGATATTTGCAGGGTATTAAATATCAGTTCTCCTACTTCAATTATAATCATCAATGAACTGATCTGTGAAGGACTGATTGAAAAAAAAGGTAAGGGCAAATCCATTGGTGGAAGAAAGCCGGAATTATACTCGCTGCGTAATAATTCATTTTTTGTTTTATGCATAGAAATGGATCGGTTTAAAACCGAGATGGCAATTCTCGATAACAATAATAACAATATCATGGGGGTTAAAAGTTTCCCCCTCAAGTTGACCAAAGATAAAAGTGCAATCAGCCAGTTATATGAATTTGCAGAACAATTAATTAATTCTTCGGGAATCAACACAAATAAACTGGTCGGCATCGGATTGGGAATGCCTGGTCTGGTGGATTCAAATGCCGGAAAAAATTATACCTATCTGGTAACTGAGGGTGACTCTAAAACCTTACAGGATATTCTTGAGGATAAATTTAAAAAGCCAGTTTACATACAAAACGACGTTAAAACAAATACACTTGCTGAATGTCGCTTTGGACTTGCATTGAATAAAAAAAATGCACTGATACTGTTAATGGACTGGGGAATTGGTCTTGGTATCATCATGGATGGTAAGCTTCAAAGTGGCATATCGGGCTTTGCAGGTGAAATCGGACATATTCCGTTTGTTAAAGACGGTGAGCTTTGTCATTGCGGAAAAAGAGGTTGTCTTGAAACTGTTGCTTCGGGTATAGCTCTGGCAAAAATGGCAAAGGAAGGAATAAAATCTGGCCAGACCTCCCTGTTAAACAAACTGTCTGATGAAGAAATTGAACAGATAGAGCCTCAGATCGTAATAGATGCTGCAAATAAAGGCGATCAGTATGCTATTAATATTTTATCTCAGGTTGGCGAAAATTTAGGCAAAGCTGTGGCTACCCTTATTCAGCTATTTAATCCGGAACTTATAATTCTTGGCGGCAAAATCGCTGAAGCAAAGCAATATATAACCATTCCAATGAGGCATGCGATCAATACCTATTGCATGACCAGGATACGGGAGAAAACCAAGATTGTCCTTTCAAATCTTGGACATGATGCCGGCTTATTAGGTTCGGCCAGCATAGTTATTGAAAATACTTTTGAAAGGCAAATTGAACTTGCTGCGGGTTAGAAAAGTACATCATCCGACAGTTTTAAATTTTTGCATAAAAAAGCCCGGCAATTATGCCAGGCTCGGTATTCAATTTGGTCAAAATCAGATCAGTTTTTTCTCAAGAAGATATTCTGCGATCTGAACTGCATTAGTAGCTGCCCCTTTGCGAAGATTATCAGCGACAATCCAAAGGTTTAAAGTTTTATCCTGCGATTCATCCCTGCGAATTCTGCCTACAAATACCTCATCCTTTTCATGAGCATCCATTGGCATTGGATATTTTAAGTTTGCAGGATCATCAACGACAATGATTCCTTCCTCTTTTTCGAGAATTGAACGAACCTCATCCAAATCAAATTCGTTCTCGAATTCAATATTAACCGATTCAGAATGCCCGCCCATTACCGGAATGCGAACTGTAGTCGCGGTTACCCTGATAGAGTCGTCACTCATAATCTTTTTAGTCTCAAGGATCATCTTCATCTCCTCCTTGGTATAACCGTTATCCTGAAAAACGTCAATCTGGGGAATTACGTTAAGGTCGATCGGGTAGGCATAAGCCATCGGACCTTCAACACCCTTACGCTCATTCATCATCTGATCAACAGCTTTTACTCCTGTTCCGGTTACTGACTGATAAGTTGAAACAACAACGCGTTTTATTTTATATTTATCGTGCAATGGCTTTAAAACCACCACCATCTGTATTGTTGAACAGTTTGGATTAGCAATGATTTTATCCTGAGAAGTTAATTCATTAGCATTGACCTCTGGTACAATAAGTTTTTTTGAAGGATCCATCCGCCATGCTGATGAATTATCAATTACTGTTGTACCTGCTTCTGCAAAACGCGGAGCATTTTCCAAAGAGGTCCCGCCACCCGCAGAAAATAAGGCCACGTCTGGTTTCATTGCGATAGCATCGTCCATGGTCACAACAGTATACTTCTTTCCCATGAATTCAATCTGTTTACCTGCGCTCTTTGCTGAAGCTACGGGGATCAATTCACTAACCGGGAAATTGCGCTCTGCTAAAACCTTTAACATCACCGAACCTACAAGGCCGGTAGCGCCTACTACTGCGACTTTCATTTTTTAATTGTTTTTAAAAATTCCTAAATAAATAATAATAAGGCAAATATGGGAAATTGTTTGGTTTTTTCCCCTCATTCGTTCTGTTAAGAGCCAAAAATTCATGACAATTGTTACCTAATATTCCAATGACGATAAAAATTACCGTTCATACTGAATTCTGATACCGGATACTCACTCCATTTTCTTCAATTTTTATCATAACCTAACTTAATTCTGCTACTGTCAGGCCAAGATGAAACCTGCATGAGCTTACCGCTCACAAACCGGAATGAATAAGCTCATGCAAGCTTCATAGCCATTAAAAAACAATTATATTCCAATGAAAAATACGATCATTCTCCTTCTGGTTTTATTCTGCCAAACAGGCTATGCCCAGCTTCATGATGATTTTTCTGATGGAAACTTCACAGCGAATCCGGCATGGTCAGGCAGCAGTTCGGGAGGAGATTTTAGCATTTTCAATAATCGGCTAAGATCCGGTTCAAATAAAGCCTCCGCTAATTTTTATTTAAGCACAGCCAATTCAATGGGAATCAATTGCAGTTGGGAATTCTGGGTCAATCTGCAGTTTAGTACTTCGGGCTCAAACTATGCTGATGTTTACCTGATCTCGGACAAGGCTGATCTTCAAAGCAATCAGATCAACGGGTATTTTGTCAGGATAGGCAATACAGAGGATGAGATCAGCCTTTACAAAAGATCCGGCACAACAGGAAGCAGTACCAAAATAATTGATGGTGTGAACGGCTCTGTTGCGGCGAGCAATAATACGGTCAGAGTTCGTGTCAGCAGGGATCATCTTGGTAAATTCACTCTGGAAAGGGAGATTGCCGGCATAAATTCCTCATTTATCAATGAAGGTACAGCTATTGACCTTAGCCATCTTAATACCACTTCTTTCGGAATTTATATTCAACAATCAACATCCTCCTTCTTTCAAAAACACTTTTTTGATGATTTCAGGATCGGAGCACTTAATACAGATACCATAGCTCCCCGGTTAAATACGGTCACCGTTCTTGATTCCACTACACTGGAGGCCACATTCAGCGAAGCCATGGATAGTTTGAGCATTCAGAACAAACTCAATTTCAGTATCGGAAACTTCCCCGGCCTGGTAGTTCAGATCAACACAGGCACAGATCCTTTAAAATGTAAAATCCGTCTTTCAGAACCACTGAGCACCGGCACTTTTTTACTAACTGTCAGCAGTGTAAAAGACAGGAATGGCAACAATATCGGGAATAATAACACCTGCCCGTTGAGCTACGTCAAACCTTACCGGGTGAAGTATAAGGATATCGCTATTAATGAGGTATTTCCTGATCCTTCACCGCAAATTGACCTGCCTTCGGTTGAGTATGTTGAATTAATAAACACTACTAATGAAATGATATCCCTGAATAACTGGAAGTTCAGTGATCCTTCAAGTACGGCGGTCCTGGGAAATATCAGCATGATGCCGAAATCGTTTCTGATC
>JBAZCD010000315.1:0-4167 GCA_041671205.1 Pedobacter sp. | reverse complement strand
ATTCAGCATCGGTGTTAATGAAAGTGATACAAATGCTGATATTAAAACTGCTGCACCGATGACGACCCCGAATTCCCGGAAGAGCCGCCCGACAAAGCCTTCCAGAAAGATCACCGGAAGGAAAACAGCAGCAAGAGTAACGGAAATAGAAATTACTGCGAAGAAGATCTCGTTTGAGCCTTTTATGGCAGCCTCTATCGGACTGTATCCTTCTTCGAGCTTCTTAAAAATGTTTTCTGTGACAACAATTCCATCATCCACAACTAAACCGGTGGCAAGCACAACTGCCAATAGTGTTAGTACATTGATGGAAAAGCCAAAAAGGTACATGATGAAAAAGGTAGATATCAGAGATACCGGTATATCGATCAGGGGCCTGAAGGCAATGCTCCAATCCCGGAAGAAAATAAATATGATAAGGATAACCAGGATCAGGGAAATTAAGATCGTTTCGGCTACTTCGGTAACTGAACGTTTGATGAATACTGTGGAGTCCAGGGCAATATCAGTCCTGAAATCTTCAGGGAGTTCCTTTTTAATTTGCTCATAGCGCTTATAGAATTCATTGGAAATTTCCAGATAATTTGCTCCCGGTTGTGGTATTAAACCCATTCCGATCATTGGAGTTCCGGATGAACGAAGCATGGTTTCTTCATTTTCGGGCCCAAGAACGGCTGTTCCGATATCTCTCAGCCTGACAATATTGTCTCCCAAACTTTGTATGATCAGGTTATTGAATTGTTCCTCATTGGAAAGATTGCCCAGTGTTTTTACGGATAATTCGGTTGCATTTCCGGTTATCTTTCCTGAAGGAAGCTCAACATTTTCGCGGTCGAGCGCATTCTTTACATCCAGTGCAGTAAGGCGGTAGGAGGCAAGTTTTGCCGGGTCGATCCAAATCCTCATCGCAAAGCGTTTCTGCCCCCAGATTTGAATTCCACTTACTCCCGGAATAGTTTGTAAGCGTTGAGAAATTACGTTTTCTGCATAATCACTCAGTTCAAGCTGGTTTCTCTGGTCGCTCTGAATGGTCATGGATAAGATCGCTTCAGAATTCGCATCAGCCTTTGAAACTACCGGAAGGCCATCCAGGTCTTTTGGTAAAGACCTTAGGGCCTGAGAAACTTTATCTCTGACATCATTTGCCGCTCCTTCCAGCTCTCTGTCAAGGTTAAATTCAATATTGATATTACTGCTCCCCTGATTGCTTGAAGAGGAGATGTTCTTTATGCCTTCAATACTGTTTATCGCTTTTTCCAGAGGTTCGGTGATCTGAGATTCAATAATGTCAGAGTTTGCACCCGGATAACTGGTTCGTACCGAAACGATTGGCGGGTCAATAGAAGGGAATTCCCTCACCCCTAAAAAGTTGAAGCCAATGACACCGAAAAGAACCAAAAGCAGATTCATTACGATTGCCAGTACAGGCCTTTTTATACTGGTGGTTGATAAACTCATAGGTCTTTTTTTATTTTAAAGATCAGGTACAACGCTGGGTTGTTTTAATTAACAACTTTTACTTTTACCGGCATGTCATTCTTCAGGGACATGATGCCTGAAGTTAATATTGTATCACCAATACTCAAACCCGACAGGATCAATACAGATTTGTCTGTTCTGGTTCCGGTTTCAACCATCACTTCCTTAGCTTTTCCGTTTGAGCTGATATATACCTTTTTACCCTGAAGCACAGGGACTACAGACTCTGTAGGTATTAATATTGCATCATTAATATTGCTTAATGGGAGGTCGATCTTGGCAAAAGAACCAGGCAGTAATTCTCCTTTCGGGTTGGAAGCCCTGGCCTTTAATTGTAAAGTTCTGGTTGACATGTCAATACCCGGCTCAATGGCATACACGGTTCCGGTATAGTTGTTCTTTGAGCCGGCAACGGTAAATGAGATCTGCGTATTCAGTTTTATTGTTCCTGCGTATTTTTCAGGAATGGAAAATAAGATCTTAACAGGATCAGTACTTACAAGCCGGGCAATATTGCTTGAAGGGGTAATATATTCTCCTGCGGATATTGTTCTTAAGCCGATTTTGCCACTGAAAGGTGCCCGAATCTGTGTTTTTGCCAGTTGTGCCCGGATCAGCTGCGTCTGAGATTGTAAGGAACGGAGTTCAGCCAAAGCAACATCATATTCTTCTTTACTGATCGCCTCTTTCTCCAGAAGCATTCCGGCACGGTATTCTGTCTCCTGAGCCAACTTTTGTTTGGTTAATGCCTGTGAAAGCTGCGCCTGCAGCTCAAGGTCATTGATCTTTAGCAAGACTTTGCCCTTAGAAACAGAACTGCCTTCGGTGAACAGGATTCCGGTTACAAGTCCTGATACTTCACTTCGGATATCAACCTGCTCATTTGCTTCGATTGTGCCAGCAATGGCTAGTGAGTTTGAGAAAGTTTCTGCTTTTGTTACTACACCGTTTACAGTTAAAACAGAAGCAGGACCACCCGGTCCGCGAACCGCCCCAGCACCTGCCTTTTGACCTTTGTTCTTATTCAGGCGGTAACCTATCAGTGCAGCCAGCAGAAGCACAATAATTGTATAAACGATATATTTTGTTTTCATGTAATTAGTTATAGTTTTTTAAAATTGAATCTGATTTTTCATGTAATTCCGGGACATTATCAACTAAATTATGTTGAATTGAAGTCAGGACTTCAATAAACAATAGCTTCTTGGATTCGCATATATCCCGGAATGCTTTCTTATTAAGTTCTTTGATCGCATTTTTTATGATTGGAATATTGTTATGCGCCATGGGAGTTAGCCTGATCAATTGTTCCCTGCGGTCGTGAGGATTTTTTTCCCGCATCACGTAACCTTTTTCTTCCAGATAATCAAGAATGGTTACCATATATGATTTATCAATATGCAATATTTCTGCAAGCGCTTTTTGAGTCAGATTTTCATTGTTTGAATCTATTAAGATCAATACATAGTGATATCTGTCTATAGATAGCTGAGTTACCATTTTAGAAAGAGCACTCAGGTATTTCTTAGATACTGCTATAAATGGATTGGCTAGTGGTTCGAGCATATCGTTTACACAAAGCTATTTTTATAGTTGAATAATTAGTTGGATGTAGCAACTATTTTACGTCAGTATAACAATCGAAGCTTTCATAGTCAATCTTAAAACTTATTTTTGGCGAAAATGTTGACTAACGATTTATGAAATTTCTGATCTCCTTAATTTTTATTGCAGCTATGTCTACCTCATTACTTGCCCAGCATAAAATATCATTTGAAGTTTCTTTCACAGAACCTCAGGCCCATTATATAGATGTGACGATGGAAATTGCAGGGATCAAAGCGGCACATATCGATTTAAAAATGCCTGTATGGACCCCCGGGTCTTATCTGATCCGTGAGTTTGCAAAAAATGTAGAGGGGTTTAAGGCATTCAATTCTGCAGGTAAAGCAATGGCGGCTGATAAGATCAGTAAAAATACCTGGAGGGTAAGTACTGCAAATGCGGAGCGTATCAGGATAACCTATAGGGTGTACTCATTTGAAATCTCAGTGAGAACCAGTTTCGTGGATGAATCGCATGCTTTTATATCTCCGGCCGGAATATTCATGTATCCTGATGGGCAATTGAAAACAGCATCGACTATTACCATTCATCCTCTCAAAACCTGGAATAAAATTTCTACCGGACTCGATAAATTGGGTTCCAGTTCCAATATCTTCAAAGCCCCTGACTTTGACATACTGTATGATTCTCCTATTGAAGTTGGGAACCAGGATGTTTTTGAATTTAAGGCTGCCGGTGTAAAGCATGAAGTGGCTATGTATGGAGGAGGGAATTACGATAAAGAGATTCTTAAAAAGGAGATGGGCCGTGTGGTTGAAGTGCAAACAGAGGTCTTTGGTGTGAATCCCAATAAACGCTATGTATTTATTGTTCACAATTTCAATTCAGGCGGTGGTGGCTTAGAGCATTTAAACTCAACAGTTCTGGGTGCCAGCCGCAATTCCTATAATACGGATGCCGGCAGATTAAAATTTAATTCCCTGGTTTCACACGAGTATTTTCACCTCTGGAATGTGAAGCGTCTTCGTCCGATAGCGTTAGGTCCGTTTAATTATGAGGTGGAGAATTACACCAGTAATCTGTGGATTGCTGAAGGATTTACAGCCTATTATCAGGATATCT
>JBAZCD010000314.1:0-4169 GCA_041671205.1 Pedobacter sp. | reverse complement strand
GCTTAGAGGTGAGATGATCGCTATTTTTCAGTTTAATGATGCCCCTGCTTCGCCGCCATTAGCACAGCTTAAGGATGAGCACAGGGTGTATCCCGGTGATGGTATTTTGCCTCTGACTCAGATCTTTAAAGATCTGAAGGGAACCGGGTATAAGGGCTGTATCTCACTTGAGATGTATAATCCGGTCTATTGGAAGGAAGATCTGATGATGGTGGCAGAAACCGGACTCAGGAAAACATTGGAAGTTCTTCAAAAGGCTGATGTATAGGTTTGTACTTGTTTAAGCAACAATATTGAAGGTGACCGATTAATAAAAAGGGTCAGGATGTAGATATATCCTGACCTTTTGATTTACGGGTTTTGACTATTAAAAACTCAAAGGAAATTAAAAATAGGAATTTTGGCGTTTTAACACGCTGTCCGCTGTATCTTTTTGGCCTCAAAAAGCCAAAAAGGATGCCGCTGCCATCGTTAACGCTGCCGGTACACTAAATATCTGCCTGTGCAAGATATAGCTGGAAAATCATAATCGAATTCAGGTTATTAATCAACGTACGCAATACAATCAATTTGTAAAAGAATACCGTCTCTGCCCATTAAATCGGTCCCGCATCCGGTATAAGAACGTACCGGAGCCGGGTCAGGGAAATACCCTTTGTAAGCTTCATTCAGGGCAGCAATGTTTTTATTGGGTTCAGCTACAGTCATGTGTACTTTAAGAACATTGGCCATTGATGATCCGGCTCCTTCGAGCACCTCTTTCATGGTATCCAGTGCGCTTCGGATCTGCACCTGAATATCTCCGGGTTCTTTGCGTCTTTCAGCATACCAGCCTCCGATACCCGAAAGGAATAAGAGATGTCCGGAGCGGATACATCCGGATAAGACCCCTCCCGGTTTTGGTGCTCCGCCTGCTGCAGGGGCAGCCACGGTAGGATTTGTATTGCCTCCGCTATTACTTCGGCGGATAACCTCCTTTTTTGGTGTCCACTGTCCCTTTTGCTTTTTGTCTTGGGCATTGGCTTCTGCCGGAATTGCTGCCGCTGCTCCTGCAAGTGGTAGGAGACTCAGACTTTTTAGAACCTTTCTGCGATCCATAAGATTGTTTTATTAAAATTAAAAATGAGTATAATTAATCAACATAGGCGATACAGCTCACCTGACACAGAATACCATCCCTGCCCATCTGGCTGGTTTTAGATCCGCTGTATGAACGTACAGGTGGATTTTCAGGGAAAAATTCAGCATAAGCCTCATTGAGCTTTGCCATGTTTTTGTTTGGCTCGGCTACAGTCATTTGTATCTTCAGCACATTGGCCATTGATGATCCGGCACCTTCCAGTATTCCCTTCATGGTAGTCAGAACACTGCGGATCTGCACCTGAATATCTCCCGGCTCAGCTCTCTGGTTAGCGTACCATCCTCCAATACCACCAATGAATAATAAGTGACCAGAACGAAGGCAGGATCCTGCCGGGGTCTTTATCAGTTCTTTTTTTGGAAGCCATTCTTCAGCTGCTCCTCCCGCTGATTCAGCATCGGCTCCAGCCTGGTGCTTCGCAATAGCAGCGGTAGCAATTCCTGCCAGTGGAATGACGCTAAGGCCCTTTAATATTTCTCTGCGTTTCATCGATTTTATTTGTGTTTTACTATGTCTAAATATAAATAAAAATGAAAGGAATCATTATCGGTACCGGATTATTTTGAATCCTGAATTGCTACCCCGATCTCCTTAGATAACTTTAAAACTTCTCCTATAATCATCGGCTCAATCGATTCTTTCCATTTTGCAGGCAATCCGAATGCCATTTGTGAAGTATGACCTTCATATCCGCCTTCACGCAGAATTTCTACTGTTGGAATATAGGCCATCACATCATTTGAATATCCCATTACAAACAGCTCAGGGCCGAAGATCTTTTTAAGTTTGATCGCATAATCCACAACCGGTTCGCCTCCAAGAGCAACCACCGACTGATCACCCAATTGCCAGAACTGAACGGGGTAGGGATAATTGCTCAAAATGCGTTCACCCTTGTCATATTTCCGGATCATTTCAAGAGCCCAGTTCCTGATGTAACCATTTTCTTTGGCTAGCATTTGGTTTAACTCTTCCTTGCTAGGAGGGTTTTCAAATTCAATATTCACTTCAGAATAGGCGGTACTCAAACTCGGCCCAAGATTCCGCATTTCCCCTTCCAGCACGGCCTCCACAGCCAAGGCAAGTTCCTGCCCATATTGTTTGGCCAATGGGACTGATTTGCGTGGAAGGGCATTCTGGTTACCTCCGCAGCCCTGAAAAAATAAGGCTGTAACCCCGGGATGTGCTTTTTCGACCTGAATCTGGGCATAGCCGGCATAATCTCCCGACCACTCATAACCATTCAAGACTGTATTATGGCAGGCATACCCAAAAGCAATTGCCAACACTTCCCCCTGTTTATCACTTACCCTGATTACCGGGACAGCATAATCACTAGGCCCCTTCAAATCAGTCTGGGCATCAATTTTAGTCTCAATATTATTCCTCCTGTTTACCGCAAATCGGGTGATTCCATTTTGGGTAGAAATATTCACAGGCTTCATTGAACTTAAGGCCTTTTTAACTAAAGCTTCTATCTGATTTTCAAATTTTATAGTATAAATTCTGATAGCCTCTTTTTGCTTTTCGTTGAGCGGATAAAGCGCATGAAGCGCATCCTGCAGCACCGGGCCCGAATGAGTATGGGAAGTGTTGAAAATGACCTGACTGCGTGAAAGCTGGAAACTTTTTTCTAGCCGGTTCCGGATCTTATCAGAAATACTTTTTGGAATACCTGAGAGATCGGTAGTGATGAGCACCGCTTTTTTACCTGCAGCATCTTCAAATACCAGTGCTTTTGCCCAAAGCTCATGAAGTTTACCTTCTGATGGACGGGTACGGGCTGCAAATCCTGCCATCCACATCGATTCTTCCGGAGTAATGACGACACTCGCGACTCCGGCTTTCCAGCCAGCCTGATTCTTATCCCTGGCGGATAAGTTTTGAGCGAACAAAATGATTAGAGAAAAAAAAGTAATTAAAATGATATTTTTTTTCATGATGTGATAAAAGTTAAGCAATTGTTTGGTTACGCTGTACAGAAAATTATATTCCAAACCTTATTGAAGTACCTGCTTATATTTCAAAAGATCTGCTTCCAACTCTTTGTATGGAACATCCTGAACACTATAATTCTTATCGATAGCAATACTGGCGGCAATTGCTGCAGATTGCCCAAGCACCATAAAAACAGGCTCCATACGGATGGATCCAAAGGCGATATGAGTTGCAGACAAGCATGCAGGTGCGAAAAGATTGTTTACTTCTGATTTTTTAGGAACAATCGATTTATAACTTACCGGGTAAGGACTTGCAATATGTGCTTCAACATTGCCTTCATTTTTCACAAATCCATTCACATCTACATAACGTTTGATGTTGTGGGAATCCATACCATAAGCGCCCATTCCAACCGGATCTTCAGCAACAACCAGACGCTCGCAATTTTTTTGAGTCATTACATAATCGCTGATCATACGTCTCGCTTCCCTGATATATAATTGTCCCTGCCAGCCGTCCTCCCTTTCATATTCATCCTTGCAGGTACCCCATGTAGAAACCACATCCCGCACTTTTTTAGGAATGCGGGGATGATAGGCCAGGGTCCACATCAAACCCTGCTGGTATTTTCTGTGACGTTCAACAATCCTTTCGCGCTCTTCATAAGTCGCTTCAGGGTAGTCATAATTCTGACCAATAAAATCAGTTGAGAATCCTTTCTGGTTGTTGGTATCTGTTTTACGGTTGGGCATATCCGAATTTATCCAGGGCACCAATGGGTCGCCATAGTCATACATTTTTTCAACGGGACCTTCGGCGGCCTCGTAGTTTCTTAGTAATAATTCATAGTCCAGTTCTTTATAACCTGCAGGTTTGGCAAATGGTATTCTGTTATCGGGATGATTGGTTAGGGTCATACGGAAGCAGTAGGTCTGTATTTTATTATCTCCTTTTCCATCAATTCCAGGTTTCCCCGGACTGATAAATGGAAGTAATCCGCTTTTAGGATCCCTCTTTTTAATATAGGGATCAACCCCTTCAATGAAGTTATGATTATAAGTGTTCGTTGAAATTGTTCTGCGCAATG
>JBAZCD010000313.1:403-4193 GCA_041671205.1 Pedobacter sp. | reverse complement strand
TCAGTTGCTTAGAAAGAATTAAAATAAAGTCCGGGTCAGAATTGATTTATCAAAATTGAAATAATGGAAGAAAATAAATATTCGAGAAGAAAATTCATTGGTAAATATATGTTTGCCGGTTCGGTTGCATTAGGTACAGGAATATTGATTGCCGGCAGTTCATTTAGAACTATGGCTAAAGGAGGGGATTCAAAACAACAGCCTAAAACGCCTCAGCCTGAACAAAAAAATCCATGTGACGATCTTACCGGGGTTAGTGCAGAAGAAGTTGCAAAACGGAAAAAGCTTGCTTATGTAAATAAAACGCCAATTCCCGACAGTCATTGCAGTAATTGTGCACTTTATCTTCCCCCGGGTAAGGATAAGCCTTGCGGTGGATGCATATTGTTTAAAGGACCGGTTCGTGCCGAAGGTTATTGTGCATACTGGGCGCCAATTAATAACTGATAAAATTTATAAATATTCGGCTTTTTGCAGTTTTCTGTGGATCTGAGTATTGTTTGATAGGACTATAGCGGAATGATAAATTATTTATGAGAATTTCATTTTTTATATTTTTCTTCTTTACAGGATTAGCTGTTTTTGCCCAAAAAGCAGGTGATCTGGTTCAATATTCAGGTTCTTCGAATCTCCCCGGGACTTCAGATGCAGTCATTGTTAAAGACGTTCCCCTTGTTCATACCACTCAGTTTCTGCCTTTGGATAAATCCGGCAATCTTGTCGGAAAGGGAAATTTGAATATTCAGGTTACACAGGTTTTTTCAAATATTTCTTCGGTTTTAAAACAGGTAAATTCTGGCCTTGATCAGATCATTAAATTAAACATATATCTTAAATCATCGGATCTGATATCAGAAGTTCAGAATCAGATAGATGAACGTTTCAAGTCAGGTAAAAAGCCGGCTGTAAGTTTTGTTTCAGGTGATCTGACTCAATCTGATGCCTTGGTATCTATGGATGCGATAGCCCTTGCGGCAAGGGTTCAAACAAGAACTGTTAAGTATTTAATGTCCGTGAATTTATCTTCAGCAAAGGAGACAGCCAGCGGGGCAGTTTTGCCGGCTGGTCCGGTTGTTTATGTTTCCGGACAGGCAGTGAAAGGTGAGCTGGCAGATGCTACCCGGGGCACCCTGGAACAGCTGGAATCTACATTGCATTTTTTAGGATTGGAAAAGAAGGATATTGTTCAGATCAAATCCTTTGTAAGGCCCATGTCCGATATGAACATCGTAGAACAGGAGTTTGTCAGATTTTTTAAAGAGGGAACTGTTCCTCCTTTGGTCAATGTCGAATGGACCAGTAAAGATCCGGTTATAGAGATTGAGCTGATTGCTGCTTCTCCGGGCACAGTAGTTAATTCTGAAAATCAAATGGACTTTATAACACCTCCGGGAATGACAGCTTCGCCGGTTTACTGTAAAGTGACCCGTATTAATTATGGCAGCAAAATCTATATTTCGGGCCTTTATGGACAAAGCCCGGGTGAAGCCAATACGGAATTAGCCTCCATTTTTACTTCAATTGAGTCAATCCTGAAGAATACAGGGAGTGATTTCAGGCATCTTGCAAAAGCTACCTATTATGTGAGTAATGATGTCTATAGTACAAAACTAAATGAAATTCGTCCTAAGTACTACGATCCGCTTCGTCCGCCTGCAGCTTCAAAAGCTATGGTAAAAGGAGTAGGCATGCCCGGGGCAGGGGTTTCCATCGACATGATCGGAGTGGTTGTTAAAAAATAGCCCTTATTTTTCTGTGATAGAATCTCCTGGAAACCCTGATTGATTCGGGACGGGACGCCGATTAACATAATTGTTTGAAAATAAGTCATTTCCGGGAAATTATTTTCCGGGGTTTTATTGTTTAAGATGAAAATGTTTTATATTTTCGGGTACGTAAACGTAATGTGATTGAACATTGAATTGATAATAATATAACCATGAAACCTGCATGAGCTTACCGCTCACAAACCGGAATGAATAAGCTCATGCAAGCTTCATAACCATTAAAAAACAAATTATATTCTGATGAAAAATAAAAACACTGATTCATCAAGGCGTAAGTTTTTAAAACAAAGCTCCCTGGCTGGAATGGGAACAGTTCTGACTATGGGTATCACGCCTTCACTTGTGGCAGCTGAAATAAAACAGACTGCTACTCCCGCAATATTAGGAGGTCCTTCTGCCTGGGATAAAGCTAAATGGGTTAAATGGCCTATCTGGATTCCGGAGACAGATGAGAAACGGGTACTGGAAGTGCTCAGAAGCGGAATCTGGTCGCGTGCATCAGTGGTTTCTGAATTTGAGGCTGCCTGGGCGAAGACATTGGGTGCAAAACGTTGTTTGGTTGTTAATAATGGGACCAATGCTTTAATCGTGGCTTTGAACCAGCTGGATATTAAGGGAGGTGACGAAGTACTTGTTCCACCATACACTTTTATTTCTACTGTACAGGCCATTTTGATGAATGGAGCCATGCCTGTATTTGTTGATATTGATCCGGAAACTTATCAAATTGATCCCGCAAAAATAGAGGCAAAAATCACACCGCGTACAAAGGCGATATTGCCCGTACATATTTTGGGTATGCCTGCAGATATGCCAAGAATAATGGCAATTGCTAAAAAGCATAATTTGCTGGTAGTTGAAGATGCCTGCCAGGCTCCTCTTACTGAAATCAATAATCAAAAGGTTGGCACAATTGGACATGCAGGTTGCTTCAGCTTCCAAAACTCAAAGAATATTCCGATTGGAGAAGGCGGAGCGGTTGTGAGCGATGATGAACAATTTATGGATCGCTGTTTTTCTTTTCAAAACCTTGGATTACCATATGGTACCGCAGTAGGAACTTTCAATGCCGGTAGTGTGCGGATTGGCACAAAGGTACGTTTTACTGAATATCAGGCAGCTATTGGTTTAGCCCAATTACAAAGATTGGATGCACAAACAACTGTACGTGCAGAGAATGCAGCTTACCTGAAATCAAAAATTAAAGATATTCCTGGTGTTGTACCTTATAAAGTATACGATTCTGCTACCAGAATTTCGTTTCACCTGTTCGCCTTCAGATATAAAAAGGAGCATTTTAAGGGTTTATCGAAAAATGCATTTTTGCAGGCATTACGGGCTGAAGGAGTGCCATGCTCAGGAGGTTATAATCCGCTGAATACTCAGGAATTTATAAGGGAAGCATTTCAGTCAAAGAATTATAAGAAAATATATCCGAAGGAGATGCTGGATTATAATAAATGGATGGTGCAAAACCAATGTCCTGAAAATGATAATCTGTGTTCAGAAGCAGTTTGGTTTACACAGAATATACTTCTGGGCAGCCGGGATGATATGGATTCAATTGCAAATGCGATCACTAAGATTCAGGCTAATGCCGAATCAGTAAAAAAATTATTAGAGAAATAAGATCAGAAGTCATTATCCCGCTTATTATGGCCGGGAGATAGAAGAAAATAATATTACATGAACATACTTGAAGGAATTGCAGAGGTGAGTCAATTAACTGCTACTACTTATAATTCGGGATTTTCCGAGGCGCACGATACCTATAATGCATTATCAATTGCCAGCGATGGTAAAATTTATTATGTTTTGTCTTCGGACCAGATCCATGTCGGAGGTAAAATGTATTTATATGACCCTGAGACGGATCAGACAGAATTTATTGCAGATCTAACAGAAGTCTGCGGTGAAAAAGATATGAAGTTTGTCCCGCAGGGGAAAAGCCATACCCGTTTCTATGAGAGAAATGGCAAGCTTTATTTCTCAACCCATGTTGG
>JBAZCD010000313.1:0-393 GCA_041671205.1 Pedobacter sp. | reverse complement strand
CGAGGGTTATAAATTGTATCCGGGTGGACATATCCTTTCTTATGATCTTAAAACCAGGGAATTTGAAGACCTGGCCGTTTTGCCCAATGGTGAAGGCATGGTTTCTATGACTATGGATTGCGACCGCGGCCATATGTATGGCATTTCCTGGCCGAAAGGTAGTTTTATACATTATGATGCTGATAATAAGATATTAAAAAATCTGGGTCAGATATCAAAAAATGGAGAAGCTGGTGAGCCCGGTGATGATTTCCGTTCATTATGCCGATCGCTGATGGTAGATCCTGGCGATGGGACTGTCTATTTTTCTACCTCAGAAGGGGATATTTTTTAGCTATAATCCAGAAGAAGGCCGGATCAATAAACTGGAAAATGTTAATCTAAGGCTTGATT
>JBAZCD010000312.1:0-4195 GCA_041671205.1 Pedobacter sp. | reverse complement strand
CAAAGGAAAGAAAATCCGGCTTCTGCTGATCCTCCGTCTCCAATTGTCAGGTATAGCAGACCATAGTCCGGATCGTTAGGCCGGGATAGAGGATTAAAGACAATTTCCTGCATACTGTGGACTACAGTAGGCATGTCAATTCGCAAAAGTTCTCTGCTCTTACCCTCAAACTTAGCTGATTTTGGGTCATTAATTTTCCATTCAGTAAGAACACATTGTATCAGAACAGGAATGGAATCCGCATAAGCGAAATCTGAAAGAGCAGAACGTGGCTTTTCAGAATGTATCGTATAAAATAATCTATTCTTATAAAAATTGGGATGGAAGGCAAAACTTCCAAAACCAGTAGCATAGCCGGGTACTGAAATAAAGGCTGGTCTTTGATTACTAATATCCATTACCTCAGTCATTTGACTGCCTTTTAATTCATATAATTTACCTCTCAGATCTTCAATAAAGCTGCGTTCCTTTCTGCCCGGTAAAACCCGCATTTGATTTATTCTGGCCAGAGGGATTTTGTCGGCACTCGGATTGGCTGTTGTAACTTCCTCCAGTTCAAGCCTTAATCCTGATTTTTTAATTTTTTCAGGGATTGGATCATTCAATACAGGCCCGAATTTTTCAGTTGCTGCTTCTTTTTTTACCTTAAACGTATTGATATAAGCCAATACAGACAGCATTTGATCATTGCTAAGGGCTTCGAACGAAGGCATTGGAACTTTATACTCCTGCAGCAATTTAATCCCACGGGGGTTTCCACCTTCAATAACACTCTGTGAATTGCGAATAAAGCGAAGGAGCATAGGCTTGGTTAGCTCAGTAGTTACACCTGATAAATCCGGACCAATACCTCTCTGTGTAAAGCTATGGCAGGAACTGCAGTTCTGGGTAAACAAAGATTTTCCTTCCTCAATGGTTTTTTTATCCTCAGGATAATCATTGATAGTTTGTGCTCCTGATTTGAGTATGATTAACTGCGAAAAGCAGAAGACAATAAATATTTTTAAATAAGCCATATTGATTATTTAATTACCAATGGATGAGCATAATCATTCCACATCCTGTTGATGAACACCGCATCAGGTGCTCCATCGTAAACAATAAAGCGATAACGGGCTATATATTTCTTGTCTGGCCTTATTTCAAAGTCGCCGGCTTGTGAGGGTGCATAACAAAAGAAAGGTTCTGAAGGATGGATACGCATAGCCTGAGGTGAACGGAAATTATCCGGATGGGATAAAATGCTGATACCGCTAAGCTTTCCGCTAATATTACCGCTGATATGAACCCATTTTGATGTGGTAGCGTGTCCATTGCTTCTGTCCTTGCCTTCTGAAGTCAAAAAATAGGCATTATCCTTTCCATTCCACTCGCTATTGCCTCTAAAGCCAATTCCTCCGTATAAATACTCCGGAAGTTTCAAGACCGAAGTAGTAGAAAGTTGCTGCCTGAGTTCCAGGTCAAAGACATAATAAGGCCTTTCATCATCCTCTGAATTGTAGACTTTAATCTGCCAGTCCTCAGTCAATACTTTTTTATTGGGATTTACGGATAGATCGTAATAAGCATTTCCTGATTCTAAGGACGCAAATACTGATCCTGCTTCTGTATTTTTAATTCCCTCGAACACGACAGTGCCGGTTTTATCGGCCATATTCCAAAAATCCGGTTGCCTACCCTCAAATTCAGTTTTTGTCCATGCTGCCCAAATTCCATGATGGTGTTTATGATTTAATGGATAATCATCGGCAACTGAAAGTCCGGAAGGGGAGAGCACCGGAAAGATATATCCTCCGCGACGGAATACAGGTTCAATTTCTGCCGGCAAGTCTTTTTTACCTGTTTGCAGCCCGATTACCTGCTTCCCGTTTACCCGGAATTTTGCCTCAGCCTCTGTTAACAAGATTTCTGCTTTGTTTGCTGAACCAGATTCTCTGATTGTCTTAAAGGTTTTAACTTCTCCCGGACTAAGACTCATAATCGCACAGGCATAGCCATCTTTTAGAAATTGAACAGGATACTTCTTTTTGTCTTTATCAACAAGATATAAATTCTCCGTACCGCCAGCAGGTTTTAATCTGAACCGGACAATGCTATTTGTCCTTACAAGATTATCATTTGTAATTTGAATAGTTTCCGACACCTGGGCGGATGTATTCAGGAATACACCTGCCAGCAGGCAAAAGATTAGTACTGGCTTCATCTTTTTAATATTTAATCAATTTAATTGTAATGATCGTTTAGTCTTCATCGCATACTGAAAAACAAGTTAATTTTCCTCAACATAATTCAGATCCTTATTAAACGTCTCATCTAAATATTTAAGAGAAATTAAGGCAATTACAAATGTCAGTAATCCAACAGCGGAAGCTGCGTAAATAATGCCCCAGCTCGCTTTAAACTGAATAAATAATGCCGTCAGGGGTATTACAGCCCCTCTCACAAAATTAGGAACCGAAGTAGCAACAGTTGCCCGGAGGTTAGTACCAAACATCTCAGCAGCTACGGTCACGAACAGCGTCCAGTAACCATTGGCAAAGCCTAAAAGTGCGCAAATGGTGTAGAAAACCACAATATCGCTGGTTGGGAATAATAGATAAACAGAAGCCATAACAGAGGAAATCAGCATAAATGTCAAAATGATTTTCTTCCTGCTTTGAAAATACTGGCTAAGGAATCCGCTTGCCAAATCACCGAGCACCTGGCCTGAAAAGGCAAACATGACGGCCTTGCCTGCATTCACAGGTTCATTAATGCCAAGGGCTTTACCAAATTCCGGAGAGAATGTAATCAGTATCCCGACAACAAACCAGATGGGTAAACCGATCAGGATACATTTAAGATACTTAAGAAACCTTTTTTTATTGTTAAACAGCATTAAGACATTACCCCGTTCTATATTTTTATCCTTGATTTTTACGAAAATCCCTGATTCAAATACTTTCATCCGCAGTACTAATAATAATAAACCAAGTCCGCCACCGATGAAATAAGAAGTCCGCCAATCAAACAGATCAGCCATGTAATAAGCCAGAACAGCCCCTAAGACCCCCATGGTTGCTACCAGGGTTGTCCCATATCCCCGTATTTTGCGTGGGAGTACTTCAGCAACAAGCGTGATACCTGCACCCAATTCACCTGCCAAGCCTACACCTGCTATAAATCTTAAAACGGCATATTGCTCAAAGGAAGTGACAAAGCCATTGGCAATATTAGCCAGAGAGTAGATTAAGATAGAGCCAAAGAGTACAGATAGCCGTCCTTTTTTATCCCCCAAAATCCCCCAGAATATACCGCCGATCAATAGTCCGGCCATCTGTAAATTCAGTAAAATGATGCCATCGTCCAATAAGGCTTCCTGAGAAGTCCCCAGCGACAATAAACTGGGTACACGCACCACACTGAACAGAAACAAATCATACATATCTACCAGGTAACCCAGTGCGGCAACCAGTACCGGAATTTGTACCAACTGTCTGATGATATATTTAAAATCAATAGGATCAGCTAAAGTCTGATCAGTATCTTGAATATCACTAGGGTTTTGTTTCATCTCAGATTATCTTATTGATTCATAGGAATTTATAAACGGGAGAGGGTTAAGCCACCATCGACCATAATGACCTGTCCGGTGGAATAGGGGAAATAGCCTGTAACGAGTGCCAGCACTGCTTTACCCACATCAGAAGTTTCACCCCAGCGCTTTTGAACACATAAGCCATCTGCGATTAATTTATCATACTTTTCGGTAACACCGGCTGTCATGTCGGTATGGATTATACCCGGCCTTACCTCATACACCGGAATGTTAAATTCACCCAGTCGGGAAGCAAATAGTTGTGTTGCCATGCTTAAACCTGCTTTTGCAACGCAATATTCTCCACGGTTTACCGAGGCAACTGTTGCTGAGATAGAAGAAACATTGATTATGCAGGCTTTATAGTTTTTATCCTCTTGATGTTGAGCAATCATCCAGTTTGCTGCCGCCTGGGTCAGAAAATAAGGCCCCTGGAGATTGGTTGAGAGAAGATACTCAAAGCTTTCTTCAGATGCTTCCAGGATATCTTTACGTTCTTTTGGTGCTACCCCTGCATTATTTACCAAAACATTCAGACATCCATAATGAGCCTTGATTTTTTCAATCATTGCAGTCCGGTCTTCTTTCGAAGCAATATCGCCGCGGCAATAAAGTACT
>JBAZCD010000311.1:0-4215 GCA_041671205.1 Pedobacter sp. | reverse complement strand
AGCGTTTGTAATTAAGGCATAAGTTTCAGGGCTAATCCCCATACCGCCAATCGCTATTCCGGCACTTCCTATTAAGCCTTTCTTAATGAAATCTCTCCTCTTTGTCATTTTAAAGGGTTTAAGAATTTATTTCACAGACTAAAAATTATATTTTCATTGGAATATAATTGTTTTTTAATGGTTATGAAGCTTGCATGAGCTTATTCATTCCGGTTTGTGAGCGGTAAGCTCATGCAGGTTTCACTTTCGTATTTCCACCCATTGCAATGGTTATATCAAGCGGTTTATTCGTTTTCCAGGATCCCACAGTGAAATCAGGGATCTTTATTGTAGCCTGATTTGCAACAGACCATTCTGTTAATGGGCCAATGGAACTCCATAAAGCGGCATCATATACGTCCTGATCAAGCGGTAAACCATTACGGAGACAATCAATTGTACGCCAGTCCATTAAAAAATCACCCCCTCCGTGAGCACCTACTTCTCTGGCAATTTCACCAAGTTTTTTTACAATATTGGGCTCATACTTTTTTTCCAATGCTTTATATTCATCATCTGTAATCCATGTTTGTGCATCCGATCCTCTCCACGTCTCAGGAGTAGCTTCACGGGCAATAGAAATTTTTTCAACCGGAAACTGAATCGCAGTAGCTTTGGTTCCGCTGATTACATATCCGTCAGACTTAGGCCGGGGTGCAGTAACGTCATGCTGCAGCATAATGGTACGTCCCATACTGGGACGGATAGTACTGGTATTCATGCTACCTCTGAAAGGCTTATCCACAAAATCTTTATAAAAATCATCTTTGGCTGCAAGCTTTTTAGCCAGATCATTCATCATGAAATCATTACCCGAAACCGAAACCAGGTAATCCAATTTATCTCCCCGGTTGATATTCATCACCTGTGCAATTGGCCCCAGGCCATGCGTTGGATATAAATTACCATTTCTGCCTATATTCTCCTTTAAGCGCCATAAATTATAATATTTATTCTTAGAGAAGTGACCATAAAGCAGGTGATGAATATATGCCCCCTCGCCATGTATAATTTCACCAAAAAATCCCTCCCTCGCCAGATTTAACATCAAAAGTTCATAAAAACCATAGCAGGCATTTTCCATCATCATACAATGCTTTCTGGTCCGTTCTGAAGTTTCCACCAATTGCCAGCATTCCCTGATGGTTTTTGCAGCGGGCACTTCTATACAAACATGTTTGCCATGATTCATCGCGTACAGTGCCATAGGGGTATGCAGTTCCCATGGAGTTGCTATATAGATCAGGTCAATATCTTTCCGCTCACATACTTTCTTCCAGTCATCCTTCCCCGTATAAGTATCGGGTTTGAAGCCGGATTTCTCAATTCTTTTTTTCGCTGAATCTAACTTTTCAGGTCGCAGATCACATAATGCCTTAATATCAACACCCTCTAATATGCTTACCTGGGTAAGATGCGCCGGCCCCCTGTTTCCTAAACCGATAAACCCAATTCTAACTACATCTAACTTTGGTGCAGCATAGCCCGACATGTTAAAATGCTGAACATGTTTTTCCTGATCAAGAGCAGATTGAGTATTGTTTTCAGGTTCAGCAGCAAAGCCACTAAATGCACCGGCACCGGCAACAGTAAGTCCGGCCATGCCTGTAAGTTTTAAAAAATCTCTGCGTTTATTCTTCATCTGGAATATGTTTTACTAATTTATAGACTAATTTTTGATATTTAAATAACTATACAGTTTTCCCGGCTGCTTCATTCCAGGGATCTATTTGCCGCAAATTTTTAGAGGCGAGTACGCGGTAACAGTCGGGCAGATCAAAATCTTTCAGTACTCCGGGAAGTAATATTGAAAGAGGCCAGTTATATTCTTCATTTTCAGCAATATCTGCATAGCTTGTAAGCGCATTTTTTAAAGTTATTTGTGCCACAGAGTCCGATAATAGTCCGGCAAAAGTGGCCGGGACCGCACCCCATCCTTTTGCTATCAGATGTATTTCTGTATGTCCGTATGATCTTAGCCAATCAATAACCCGCAGAACATCATATGTCTTTTGTCCCACGTAAGGATAGTTAAACATATTACTCTGAGCGGCATAGAAATAATCATTCCCGTATGGTTTTCCGAAGTTATCACCGCATGTATTAGGTTTGGATTCTCCGATACCTCTTACATCACAGGCAAAAACTGCAGAGTTGGGTTCGTTAAGGATCAGTTCTCTAACTGAAGCATCATTACGAAGCTCATCGTCGGCCGAATGGTGGGAAACATATAATATGGCCCGCTTTAAACCGACGGGTGGGCGGGAAAGAAGCATTTTGTCACTTAACCTGTAAACTACAGTCAGGATCCCCGGTTCAGTTTCCAATGCGTAGGTAGCGGAAAATTTTTGAGGATAAAGCCGGTCAGACACCGGCCGTAAAATACGAAAGTTCGGCACCCCCATGGACGGCGGGAATTTTAAGGCTGCTACAACCGCTTTTTTCAAAGATTCTGCATCCAGAGTGCGCCGGTTCTTTTTCAATGATTCAGATAGTTCTTTTGTAAATGAAAAGACTGTCCGGGCTTTAGATGCGCCTACCTGTCCTTGCGCAATACACCAAAGTGATCCTTCTTCCTCCAGGGTTAAGGCCGGTTCTGCTTTTATGGCCGTACTTTTAGTTGCCTTGTTAAACCATTCGTACATTGCTTCACGATTGTGCTGTGAGTATCCGTGGTATTCAGGACCAATAAAAAGATCGGCATTTTGTTCGGCCCCCAGCAATTTGTAGAGATGCTTCATCCTTTTCAGGGATGTTTCTGCACCTCTTACATCAAAGTAATCTTTCTCCTGATCTAAAATAATAACCGGCTTAGGAGCCATAGCGGCAATAAAATCCGAATGGTCCAATCCCATACTTATGGCTGAGGGCGGGCATTGCTCAATATCAGCAGGCAATTCATTTTGAAGATTCTGGCCGAAACCGACAATAAAACAGCTGGGCGCTGCCATACTAAGCCGGGATTCAACACCACATAACCATGTTGCCTGGGTGCCTCCACCTGAATTTCCGGTAACACCAATTTGCTTTGCATCTACCTCAGGCCTTGTAAGCAAATAGTCGACACATCTTATAGCATCCCAGGTAAACCATGAACTTAAAGATTCTCCGCAAAGAACCATCTGGCTGCCTGCATAATTATGCTCAGGAACACCAATACCCCGGCGCGGCTTAAGATCAGAGGAAAGGTATTGAACCCGCTCTCCCTGCCCGATCGGGTCAAAAATTAAAACTACATAACCCTTTCTTGCGAGGCCCTGAGCAAAAGATTGATAGATGGGAGTAGCCTTACCCGGATCTCCATGACCACAGGTGCCAACAACGGCAGGTAGCGGAAACTTCCGGTCTTTAGGTATATAAAGGTTTGCTGTCACAGGAAATCCTGGACGGCTATCAAAAATTACTTTTTCAATTTTATACGCATCACGGTCAATTGTCCCTGTAATACGGGCATTCAATTGCGTTTTCTCAGGCCATGGGCCAAAGCATTTCTGGATTTTCGACCGAACTTCACGAACATAAGCTTCTGCGTCACTTTTGGTATGAAGGCTGGCACGCCGTTTCTCAGACACCTGCTCTATTTCCCGGAAACGTCCTACGAAATATTCCTGTACCATTCTGGGAAACCTGTTAAGTGGTGCTAGTGAAGAAACATTATCGGCAGCGGTGACACCTTGTACTTCAACTTGTTTTGCGTAAGCTGGTATAATGCCGGCCCCGGTCAAACCAATACCAGCAATACCGGCAAGTTTTATAAAGTCCCTGCGATTGTTCTTCATATTATAACGCTTTATTAATTTAATTGAAAATGGTCTCTCCACGCTGGTTGGAAATCGTTCGCATCTTTTTAAACTCCAGCTGGTATGCTTTTAACTTCTCATCCCTTATCTTCTCCCCGGACATCGTTAACGGATTAATAATCCTGATATTCTTACCACTCAGCGCCGCTGCCAGTGATACATCGCCCCAGTTAAGAAATCCCGGCAGGTGGATACCCATACTGAAAAAATCCACCGAACCATGACTATCAAACAGGTAACTCAATGGAGCATCCCGCAGAATAATATCATCCGCATTTCCTCCTGTAGCAACTAAAAACAAGCCTGCAAGGCCTGCTTCCCTGCTGCCATCGATACTCACCTTCTGAGCATGATATCTGGACCTGAGGAATTCACT
>JBAZCD010000310.1:3769-4221 GCA_041671205.1 Pedobacter sp. | reverse complement strand
CCGGAAAACTTACCTCATTGGCCATATCTGCGTCAGTTCCGAAATCGGTTATTTCTTGCGAAAAGCCTAATGTTTTTGTTCTTCCGTGTGGCCTCATGCCCTTAAGATGCGAGCCTTTCACATATCTTACACATCCGTTTTCATCATCAGCAGGTTCAAGCGCCATCCACATAGTTACTGCAACCGATGGATTTAGCATGAAATAATATCCATCCTGATGCGGAGGAGTGGGTTTTCCAATTAAAGGTGGTTTGTTGAAAAACTCTAAGGTCTTGCCTATAACTTTATCATCAAGTAAAAGTTCTGCGAGATCTTTAAATTTGCTGTTTACTAAAACATCGTTGAAAAATGAATCATAAATATGAAGGTCGATCAGCTGCTTGAGTGAAGCCGGGTCTTCTTTATCCTCAAAAAATACATTATTGGGTGGCATACCCGGAACAACATCTTTT
>JBAZCD010000310.1:0-3759 GCA_041671205.1 Pedobacter sp. | reverse complement strand
CATACATTACCCGATTTGAAGGCATGGCATGAACAATTTCATCAATCACCCTGTTAAAATTCTGCCTGATCTTTTCAACTTCATCTTGAGAAAGGAAACCGGGAAGGAAAACATAACCATCCTTCTGAAACTCTTCCTTTATAATTTTCTTGTCTTTCATAAAATATATTTAAAGTATTGAAGCATCAAATACTGCTTTATTCAAATTTAAATGCAATAACAGGAAATCTCTTCTATATTTATATGAATTATTAACACTATTTTACACTACATAAGACGGCATGATGCATACACAATACTTGCGAAAGCTCTGGAAGTGGGCAGTAAATAAGTTTGTAAAGACTCAATTAAATAGGAAACATTTAATTCGGGATTTTAAGCTCTAAACCAAATCCCATTCCTTACGCTTTTCTATAGATAATAGCTGGTTTGCCTCTCTGTCATGTACAAACCGCTCCCTTTTATCATTCCATTCCAGCTTTCTGCCTAATTGGTAAGAAATCAGTCCCAGGTGCATTGGTAGTGTCAGTTTTCGGGCATATTCCAGATTAGATTCCGGTTGTGTGCGGGATTTAACAGCATTCACAAAATTCTGCTGATGACCAGGCGAACGTTCAAGCGTGACCGGAACATGAGCCAAATCAGGTACAAGCTCTCCGCCTATACGAACCTCATGGGTATTATAATCACAAAGTAATGTACCCTTATCTCCCTCAAAATATGCACCGATACCACGCCCGGCAGCACCCGGAACATTAGGTGGCTCGCTGCTCCAGAATATATTCAGATTATCATACTCATAGTCTACTTCCATCCATTTTGCAACGTCGGTAATACCACCGGTCTTCTCACCTCTCGCACTGATACTCTTCAATCCTTCAGGCTGAACGGACCAATAAGCAACATCTGCAATATGCGACCAGAAATCACCGAAAACGCCTCCCCCATAATCAGAGAAATAGCGCCAGTTAAAATGACAACGTTCCGGAGCATATTCCGACAAAGGAGCTGGTCCGAGCCACATATCCCAATCTAAATTTGAGGGAGCAGCTTGAAAATTTGCAGGGCCCAGATAAGGCGGGGCTCCCGTTTTCCATAAACGTATGGTATGGATTTTACCCAGAATACCTGAGCGGACCAGTTCCACAACGCGATGATAATTGTCGCCAGCATGAATCTGGGTGCCCAACTGGAAAATCCGGTCGTGGCGCTTTAGATTCTTAAGCATTTCCTCACCCCCTTTAACATCATGGGATAGGGGCTTTTCACCATACACATCCTTACCAGCCTTAAATGCCAGGGTAGCAACCTGACTATGCCAATGATCCGGAGTAGCACAGCTTATGGCATCAATATCCTTGCGATCAAGAATATGCCTGAAATCTTTGTAGGCCTGTGCTTTATGCCCCGGACGAAGGGTGTCCAGGGTTCGCATAGTAGAATCTAAATGAAGCTGATCTACGTCGCACAAGGCCACAATTTCGACCTCCGGAATTGCCGCAAACCATTTCATATGCGCATTCCCCATTCCACCCAGACCAATATGGGCGATTCGCAGACGATCGCTGGCAGCTACTTTACGCAAAACTCCAGGGAACATGAACATTCCCATTCCGGCAATGCTCGTTTTCCTGATAAATTCCCTGCGGGTTGAATTCAGTTTCATAAGCCAAATATTATGTTGTTTATCTTTGCTGTCCGGCTAAAATTATTTCTTATTAAAATATGCTTTAATTTCTTAATTAAAGGAAGCCCCATATGCAAACAAAGTTTAGCTTGACCCCGAAGGTGCAATGTCATTATTTAAGAGTCGGGAGGTTCCAGCTTTCGCTGGAATGACAAAACTTTTTGGTTAATAAGGAGATTCCAGCCTTCGCTGGAATCGCAAGACGGAACCGTGTAATAAATGATGTAATGCTTTTACTCATTTTTTGTCTTTATATATTTTGGGAATGAGGAGTGATCTGACTCCGATTCCAGCGAAAGCTGGAACCTCATAACTCATTCCGGTTAACGTTGTCTTCCTGAAAGAAACGGAACCAACGAAAGCCGCAACCTCAATATTATTCCACACACATTTTAAAACCATGAAACCAAACAATCTCTTAAATAATGACATTGCCCGAAGGTGGTCGTATGTGTCGCTTTGTTACATGCGACCACCTTCGGGGTCGACAGCAAAAATTTTTAACCATACAATAACAAATATTTATGATAACTCCATAGACATTCATACGGAAACGATCCGCTTATTTCGCACTTAAATCTTTGATCCTGATATTTCTGAACATCAAAGGATTTCCATGCCCAAGAAAACCGATATGACCGCTGTCGCGTAATAATCCTGGATGGGCTTTACCATCAGCGGCACCATTCTTTCTGGCATCGGTGATATCAGCATCCAGAATTACAGTTCCGTTTAAGATCACTTTAATTTTAGGGCCATTTACGATCACCTCCTGGTAATTCCACTCGCCTACAGGTTTAAGAAATCCTCTTTTGGCAGGAATCGTTCCGTAGATTGAGCCGTGGTACTGATAGACCTGAAGGTCCTTATATATCGGCGCGTCATTGTCAAGGATCTGCAGTTCCATACCCTGATAGGCAGCATCGCCGGTTATAGGAGATCTGATGCCCAAACCATTATTCGCACCCGGAGTCAGTTGAAACTCAAAGCGTAAAACAAAATCACTGAATTCTTCCCTGGAGAATAAGTTATTACCCAGAGAACTTTTGCCCGGTTTCGGACGAACAGCCATATTGCCATTTTCGGTGATATAATCCCTGGTATTACCTATCCAGCTGTGCATATTAGTTCCATCAAATAATACCTTAAACCCTTCTTTCTTTTCCTGGGTACTCAAATGAAATGGTTTTACACGCGGAAGTTCCTTGATGTAAATATTCCGGTAGTAAACAGGTGAGCCATGCGCCTGCAATTCTATCTGCTCTTCCGCAAAAATAGGCAGGCTTCTGTCCCAGTAATTTTCAAGGATCACATTATCAGTTACCAGTACATCGTTCAGATAAACCGTAACCCGGTCAGCTTTCATGATAATACGAAAGGTATTCCATTCTCCTAATTTCTTATCTGCAACTTGAAGGGGCTTGCTTTCGTTCTCCTTATTGTTGTATAAACCACCTGATCCAACCTGGGCACCAACCTTTACACGGGCATTATCCCAAATCTGCACCTGTGGCGTACCACGAAGATAGATGCCCGCATCGCCCTCCTGTTTCCCATCATCAATGATCTTCCAGTCGACCAGCATTTCAAAATCACCATATTTCTTAACCGTGGTAATATTATTTCCATGCCCGGTAAATTGAAGTTCGCCATTCACCACTTTCCAACTGTCACGCATTTCTGCATCAGCCTTTTTTTGCGCTTCGGCCAGAGTTTTAGAATCCATTTTCGACCTCTTAATCGGGTCTCCAACCAGGCCTTTCCAGCCTTTCAGATCTTTTCCGTTAAACAGAGGTACAAAGCCCTCTTTTTGAAGCATTTCTGCCTTATTTTCGACCCGTTTTGGGTCTTCTTTAAATGATACAATCACCGGAAGAATCAATGCCAGCAAAATGAGAGACCTGAGTTTATTTGAAAGATTCATTTTTTTATAGTTTGAGTTTCTGAATTGAATTTAAGAATTATATCAGCCAATTTATCTGAAGAATTAAATTAATCTGAGTTCGATACAATTTTATTTAATGAGTTGGTTTTACTTGCTTTTCTGTAGTTTTAAATTAGTTTTTATCATT
>JBAZCD010000309.1:0-4226 GCA_041671205.1 Pedobacter sp. | reverse complement strand
TGCAATCCGACGACCGATACGGTTATACAATAAATTGAAATTTAAAAGATTATTTATTGCGCTGTGTTGTAATCCGGCATTGATTACGTAAGGCGACTGACCAACAAGAGGACGCTCTTTCTCAATCAAATTATCAATCAGCGGGTTCTTTACCATTGATTTAATCAAAGAAAGGTTTGTATAAAACACTGTGTTTTTAAAGGCCTCATTGCTACCTAAAAAAGCTAAATTCTTTCTATACTCTAATTCGACCCCATATACATTGGCCTTTTTAGAATTAAAATAAGAGATATCAGGTGTTGAGTTTGCATCAGCAATACTGGCTTCAATAGCATTAGTCATTTTCTTATAGAAGGTTGACACTGAGAAAATTTGTCCTGCCGCAGGGAAGAACTCATATCTTAAATCTGCATTATCAATCTGGGCACGTTTAAGCAATGGATTTCCCTGGACGTTAGCACCTCTCTCATAATCATAATATGCAAATGGAGCTAATTCCCTGAACTCCGGACGCGCAAGTGTTCTGAAGTACGAAGCTCTGAAATTGCTTTTATCTGAAATACTGTATGTATAATTTACTGAAGGAAGAATATCAGCAAAGTTTTGAGACACCAGATTATTTGTTGTCATAGTGCTCAATTTCAAATCATATTGCTCCAAACGTACTCCATAAATAATCCTGGATTTTGCACCGATTTTGTTGTCCATCATCACATAAGCTGCATTCACAAGTGAATTAGCATCATAAGAATCTCCATTATTATTAATTTCATCCAGTTTATATTTTCCCAGGCTTACCAGATCCTCTCCGAATAATGTTTCTACAGGACGAGTTCTGATCTGATTATCAGCTTGAGGATCATTAATATCTGTAACTAACCTTAATCCTAAAAAGCGAACATCAAAGTTTCGTTTACGATAGTTTGAAGCTATTCCGGCTTTAAAGGTTGCACTGTTTTTAAAGAATGTAAGGGGAAGAGTGTATCCTGCTTCTCCTGAATAGACATTCTCATTTAAGTAAGAAAATAGCCTGGTATTTTCTTTACCGATATTGGTAACTCCTGCATAAAATGAATTAGGTACATTTCTGTCGGCCACATTACGTAAATAGTTTACTTTACGCTGATCCGGCTGATCGTTTAATACATTACCAAAACCAAGGGTCCATTTAAGTTTAGCGTTATTTTCACTCAATTTATGTTCACCCTCAAGGGCTGTTTTAAATAATGACTTTTGCATCAAATCAAATGCATAAAACCTTACATCACCAGTAGTTTTATTGTTTCCTGTACGGTAAGTATACTGATCATCCAAACTGCGGTTGTAAAGATTCTTTAAAGTAATGCGGCTGCTCTTAAAATTGTATGCAAAGTTGGCAAGTGCTCCAACGTTTGTAGAAAATTTATATTGATCATCACTATAATCAAATACATGGTATTGACGGGTAACTTCCAGATTACTGTTTTGAGAATTACGATAAGTCAGAGACAGAATAGCCCCTAAACGGCTATTGTTTTTTTCAAAATCTTTAACTCTTCCCATAGTAAACTGATAGTTTTGATTCAGAAATGCATTTCCCTGGCTGATACCAAAATCCTGCGGCAATGCCCTTATGGAAGCGATATTTTTATTCGGCCCTACAAGGTTATTGACAACTTTACGTGTCGATGGAAAATTGTTTGGCAATGATCTCAAACCGTTATCAAAACCAAAATAATCAGAGAGATTTCTGTGTCCGCTTTGGAAATTCTTAAAAGTAGATTGCGAATTATAACTATAACCTAAACCAAATGATGTAAAATTTTCATCAGGAATATTCTTAGTTATAATCTGAACCGAACCTCCTGCAAAGTCTGCAGCAAGGTCAGGGGTAGCTGTTTTGCTGATGATGATATTATCAATAAGATTAGAAGGCACAATATCAAATGAAAATGCTTTTCTATTAGGCTCCGTGCTTGGCAACACTCCATTGTCCAGAGAAGCTGAGTTATAACGGTCAGCCAATCCCCTTACTACTACGAATTTATTGTCCTGAATTGTTGTTCCACTTACACGTTTCAAAACTTCACTTGTGTTTTTATCAGGAGATTTGCGAATTGATTCAGAAGAAATACCATCAGAAATCCTGACGCTATTTTTTTGTTGCGCATATAAGCCATTGATACTTTCCTGTCTTACAGTTGCCGTAATCACCACTTCTGCAAGAGCCTGAGAATTAGCTTCCACCATAACCACATCCAGGTTAGTGATTTTACCGGCAAGTACCTCTATATCAGTAATATTCTTTGACTGATATCCTATATAGGAGAAGGTCAGACTATATTTTCCGGGAGCAAGATTCCCCAGTGTATATTTACCTTCAACATCAGTTGAGGCGCCAAGAGTACTGCCAGTTAATTTTACAGTCAGCCCTATTAAAGTTTCATTTGTTTTTGAATCACTTACTTTACCTGAAATTTTACCCGGCTGCTGACTAAAAGCGGCTAGCGTACCTAAAATTAACAGTAAATTTAAGCTTAAGATTCTTACAATAACGTTGTGTTTCACTTTGTTGCGTTTTAATTTCTACAAAAGTATTACCTCAGTGTTAACTCATGATTGTATTAATATTAAGCCTGATTTACCAATACATCAATTTAGTGTTAAGTGTATTAAGCCAATATTAACTGCTTTAGCATCTCCCCCTTCTATTGATCAATAAATTCATTTTCTTTAAATAAATTTTAGAATATTAAATAATTATCGTAATATTGCGATATAATATTTGTCCAAACTAAATTTCAGCGAACTGTTAGATTATCCTGTAAAGAAGAGAGCCGAATTCAGATTAATAATAACGTAATATTAAGATAACAAAAAATTAACGAGCATTTGTACTACCAGAAATGAAACTATCAGAAATTAAAAATTATTTAAGCACAGCAGAGACTGTACTATTTGAACTTGAGAACGGAACCTTTGTACCAGAGCACTTCCATGTTACGGAAGTTGGAGTGGTAAGCAAAAATTTCATCGACTGCGGAGGTACGGTAAGGAATGAGAAAGTAGCTAACTTTCAATTATGGGATGCCAATGATTTTGAGCACAGGCTAAAACCTCAGAAATTATTGAATATAATTGCACTTTCAGAAAAGGTATTGGGTATGGAAGATCTGGAGATCGAGGTTGAATACCAGAATGAGACGATTGGCAAATATGAACTTGGATTTAATGGTGATCATTTTGTTCTGTTGTCAAAACAAACCAATTGCCTCGCGCAGGATAAGTGTGGTATACCTGCTGAAAAATTGAAAGAAAATACAAAAACGGAATGCTGTACACCTGGCGGTGGATGCTGCTAATTTAAACCGAAGATGAAACCTGCATGAGCTTACCGCTCACAAACCTGAATGAATAAGCTCATGCAAGCTTCATTGCCTTTAAAAAACAATTATATACTGATGAAAAAGAAGAATATATTGGTACTCTGCACAGGAAACAGTTGCAGGAGTCAGATCGCAGAAGGTTATTTAAGACATTTTGCCGGAGAAAGGGCAAACATTTACAGCGCAGGCATCGAAACACATGGTGTTAACCCGAAAGCGATTCAGGTAATGATGGAGGATGGGATTGATATCTCAAAACACAGCTCAAATAATGTGGATGAATACCGGGATATTGATTTCGATCTGATGATCACAGTTTGCGATCATGCCAAAGAGAACTGCCCGTATTTTCCAGGTAATGCAATCAGGTTTCATTATAATTTTCCTGATCCGGCGAAAGCCAGGGGCACTGAGGAAGAAATTATGGATAAGTTCCGGGAAGTAAGAGACCAGATCAAAAACTACAGCCGTGATTTTATCGCTGAAAATGTTTAGAAACTGAAAAGCGGATCAATAGGGTATGCCTGCCTTCTTAAATATGAAGTGAAGCAGCCATATTGGTCCGATTAACAGAAACTTCACATCGTCAAAAAAGGAAGGTTTCTTTCCTTCGATCTTGTGCCCGATGAACTGCCCGATCCATGCCAGCACAAATATTCCAAGGCAAACCTGCCACATTTCGGGCCAGCCGGCATTCTTCTGAAGCTTCTCCAGGCTCACGATCCCTGCCGAAAAGATCATGATAATCAATAACATCGCATAAGAAAGCACCGGTGACAGGCGGTAGTAAAAATAGATCGAAAAGGCTATTAAAAACGAAGCCCAGTTCACATAGCCATTGTACTTGCCCAACAGATCCAC
>JBAZCD010000308.1:0-4244 GCA_041671205.1 Pedobacter sp. | reverse complement strand
TTTACCCATTTTTTCAGGACTTGTTTTTGCTTTCAGGTCCCCCTCGTCGAACAAACGGTCACCAGGACCTGCATTTACAGGATTTAGGTACCTGTTTGTCAGCAGCCCCCTAGCCATCGGGCTCCAGCCAATGAACGATATCCCTTGTTTGATAGCATAATTCAAAACACCCCTATCTTCTGCCGCTTCTCCATCGAGCAGATCAAACTGATTCTGTACAGCAAGTATCCGGCTTCTGACAGACATCTGAGACTGTACAGCCTGGAAGGTTTTAAGAATCTCAACACTGGCATTTGACACGGCAAAATAACGTATCAGATCCTGCTTTACCAGATCTTCAATTGCTATCAAACTCTCTTCAGGAGGAGTTATTCCATCAAATCTGTGAAAATAAAGCAGGTCAATATGATCAGTTTGAAGCCTTTCGAGACTAGCGTATACTGCTTCCATGATATTTCCTCTTGAAAGCCCGCAATGATTCGGACTTAATCCGTCCATTGTTCCGGCCATTTTTGTCGCAAGCACCACATTGCGCCTCTGGTCTGGATTTTTCTTAAACCACTTCCCTATGATCCGCTCAGAATTTCCTGATGCATTGTTATACCTGTTTGCAGTATCCCAAAAAGTAACACCCAGATCTATGGCCTTATCGAGAATACCAAAAGAGTTCTTTTTATCAATACGAGAGTCATCACCACTATCCGGATAACCCATTTTCCAGGTTCCCAGTCCTATATTTGAAACCTTTAATCCGGATTTACCGAGAACCCGGTAAGGCATATCGTTAAAATTTTCAACAACGAAAGGTGCATTATAAAATGCCTGGCCTTCATATTTCTTCTTACTCATCAGGGAATTTTATTTTAATATATTAATTATAGAAGCCTTTATCTGATTAAAGGCTGTCTGGTTTTAAACAGCTTCATTGCAGACCGTATTTTAAGAAAATAAGCCTGAAGGCTTCTCTCCCCTGCTGATTATCCGGTCTATTGCCAGTATCCCAACCATTAACTGTCGCGGAAAATGATAATGCTCTGCACGAACCTGTGAATGTTTCTCCATTTTTCGGTCGCCGCTGTCTATAATAAACGCATACTCCGGACGAACGTAATTCTTTCTGATATATGCCTCTGTCCTGGCATAACAGTTCAGCGCCCATTGGTCTCCTGTATGTTCAATAAGGATCATCGCTCCGATCAGGATTTCTTCCTGTAGCCAGCGGAGTTTATTCAATGCCCAGGTATTGGTATCTACATTTTCAAGGGCATGAAAATGCCCGCCATATACATCATCCCAGGCTGCATCCACATGTCTTTTAAACTCTTTTTCCGCTCTTTTAAACAAGCCCGCATCTTTGATCAGCACTGCGTAATTCAGCACAAAAGCCAACGTTTCGCAACCATGCCCTACATCTCCATACCGGGAAGCAACAGGATCTGTCAACGGGCTCAGATCATGCGCAAGAGCTTCATTCAATAGTTTATATTCAGGGTGAAGATGATGATTCATAATCGCATCCACGCAACGATCGGCAAGAGCTTTAATTTCCTTATCCTGACGCTGTTTCAGCATTTGTGTTGACACACTCAACAGAATCATCCAGTGCCCTAAGATCCTCGGACCTGTTACTCTTTGATCCGCTTTATAGGGGTAGCTAAACTCAGGCCTGTCGTATCGTTTAACCGCCTTTAAAACGATGTCTCTGGCCTGATCAAAATATTTCCGCTCTCCGCTGGCTTTGGCATATTCGGCAAGGCCTTCGGCAACAAACAGATTGCCATAAATATCGCCTTCGGTATCCGACATGGGCTTGCCTTCTTTTGTAAAACCCGAAATATAAAAGCTGCCGTCAGCAGGCAATTTATCCAGAATAAAATCTTTGGATTTTCGTGCAATCTCGAGGTAGCGCGGTTTCTTTTCGATATTATTATAAAGAAAAGAATACATCCATATCCCTCTTCCTTCAAACCATGCACGTTTATTTGTATTGACCAGCTTCCTTGTCAGAATATCAACCGAGCACATAAATCCGCCCAGTTCATGATCTACCACAAAGCTATCCATATTGGGTATGAATTTCTCAAGTAAAGCTGCCCTGTAAGTCTCACGAAGTTTCCTTAAATTCAAATCAGAAATCTTAGTGATCTCAGCCGATGCTGCCGTTGTATTAGCAGCAACATCCGTTGAAACAAATGTACCTGCAAGGGTTCCCGCACCGATCATTCCCAGTCCGGCAATTGAATTTTTTCTTAAAAAGTCACGTCTTGAATATTCCATTTTTTATTAAATTAAGATTGATTCATCATATACTAAATTCAAATAATCCCAACAAAGGATAAATTTAAAATACCAACTCAAAATGTATTACTAATTAAATAACCCTGAAACTTTACCAGTTCGGCCAATGATTCTTTCAATTGCAAGCAGATTAATCGCCAGTTGCCTTGGATGGTGATAAATCCCCATACCTTTATTAGTGATATTTACTACTTTCCGATCGCCTCCCTCTACTGCAAAAACATGCCCTGACTTAATAAACTTATCCTGTATATAGGCATAAGTGTCTGCAAAACACTTTTCAGCCCAATCATCTGCCTGATGTTCAATTAACAACAAGGCTCCGATTAATACTTCATCATGTAAGGAAAGAGTCTTTCCCAGTTTAAAAGTAAATGAACTCACATGGTCAAGAGACCAATAATATCCTCCATAAACATTATCCCTGGCAACTTCAACATGTCTTTTGAATAACTCTTTTGCATTATTAAATAACTGAACATCTTTCTTTCGTAATGCTTCCATTAAGACCATCCACAAAGCCTGAACACCTAATCCGAAACTTATTATTTGTGATGAGCCAGTACCTGGTAAGCTGCTCATGTCGTGTGAAAGTGTTATATCCAATAGTCTCCAATCCGGATTGAGGTGCTTATTCATAATTGCATCAACACAACGTTCTGCCAAAGCCTCAATTTCAACATCGTGCTGATTTTCGAGCATTTGAGTTGCGTTACAAAGCATTATCATCCAATGATTAAGTATTCTGGGGCCTTTAATGTTTTTTTCAGCACTATATTCATAGTCCTTACTATCATAAATCCTGGCACATTGTAACAATATCTTTTTGGCAAGATTGAAATATTCAATTTCACCGGATGCGACAGCGTATTCCGCTAATCCTTCGGCGATATAAAGATTCCCGAAAATATCACCCGGACCGGATGAGGGTAAACCCTCTTTGGTAAAAGAAGATATCCAAAAATCAGAATCTGATGGTTGATGTTTCAATATAAAATCCTTGGATTTTCTTGCCACTTCAAGAAATTTCGAATTCTTCCCAAAATGATTATATAAAAATGAATAAAGCCAAATTCCTCGTCCTTCAAACCAGGCCCGCTTACCGGAAGACAATTGTTTCCCGCTTCTGTTATCAATATCACACATAAACCCTCCCAATTCATGATCGACAACCAGTCTGTCCATACTTGGCAGAAAATGATCAAACAATTCAGAATGATACTTATCTCTAATTGCAACAAGAGACATTCCTCCAATTTGTGAAATTGTATCATTTCCCTTAATCGGGCTGCTTCCTGTACTTTGAGTTGAATAATTCTTACTGCTGGTACAGCCAACCAGAAAAGTGGTTCCCAATCCACCAATAACATTTGCCCTAATAAAATTACGTCTGGAAAAAGCCCCACTTTTCATAAACAAATGAGTTCTTTTAACTAAATAAATTTGAAACTTTTCCCTTATTGCCAATAATACGATTGAGGGCAAGGAGATTAAGCATCAGGTGACGAGGGTGATGATAATGTTCAGCCCGAACCTTATTGTATTCAACTAATTTTCGGTCACCACCAGATAACCAGAATTTAAATCCGGGACGATCGAAATTTTTATGGACATATTCAAAAGTTTCATTAAAACATTGCTTTGCCCACAAATCACCAGTATGTTCAGCAATAAATAAGGTACCAATAAGTACTTCTTCCTGAAGCCAAAGCACCTTATCTACCTTCCATGTATTATTATCTACATGATCAAGCGACCGGAAGTAACCTCCATAAACTGTATCTTTTGCTACTGTTACATGTCTTTTAAATACTTCCACCGTACGGTCAAAAAGGGCCTTGTCTTTACGACGGGCTGCTTCAAACAACAACATCCATATAGTTTCAATACCATGTCCGGTATATGAAAATTGATTGAATTCATTATCCGGACGAGTTAAATCATGA
>JBAZCD010000307.1:0-4246 GCA_041671205.1 Pedobacter sp. | reverse complement strand
AGAATAAAATCACCTGGCCTAAACCAGTCGATGACAGGACTTATTTAAGACGACTATTTCTGGACATCATTGGTTTGCTGCCCGGTCAGGAAGAAGTTGATGCATTCAGTAAAGATACCAGACCGGATAAACGGGCAATATGGAGTAAAAAACTGTTGGATCGTAAAGATGACTATGCTGTACACTGGCTTAGTTTCTGGAATGATGCCTTAAGAAACGATTATACCGGGACAGGATATATCACTAATGGCCGCTATGCAATAACCGATTGGTTGTATCAATCGATCAGATCAAATAAGCCCTATGATCGGTTTGTGAAAGAACTTATCAGTCCGGACGAAAGTTCAAAAGGTTTTATTGAAGGAATAAAATGGCGGGGAGTAGTGAATGCAAGCCAGAGAACAGAAATGCAGGCTGCGCAAAATGTATCACAGGTATTTCTGGGGTTAAACTTAAAATGTGCTTCCTGCCATAACAGTTTTATAAGCGATTGGAAACTCGAAGATGCCTACGCCTTTGCAAATATTTTTGCGGATACAACTCTTGAGATTAATCGCTGCGATAAACCTACCGGCAAATTCACTGATGCAAGGATGCTTTGGAAAGAACTGGGTAGCATTGATAATAAAGCAAAAGTCTCTGTTAAAAGGGCACAGCTTGCAGAGAACCTGGTCAAACCGCAGAATGGCCGCTTGTACCGTACCCTCGTCAATAGAATGTGGGCACAGATAATGGGCCGCGGCTTCATCGAGCCATTGGACATGATGGATAATGAACCCTGGAGCCAGGATATGCTTGATTGGATGGCTTTCAATTTTCAGCAGAATCAATCAAACATCAAGGATCTGATCTACCTGATCACTACCTCAAATACGTATCAGTTACCTTCTGCAGGATTTAAAGACCCCAGCGAAATTGTTTCGCAGGAATACAAATTTACGGGCAGGTTAAGGAAAAGACTTTCTGCCGAACAGTTTGCGGATGCAGGTTCGGCACTATTTGGCTCAGTTTTCCCTGATTCGATGGTCAGGTACCGACCTGTTGTTAAAGTGCTGAATGATCAAACGGTCCAATTATTCCCGCGTGCATCACTGGTAGTCAATAACCCCTTTCTTACTGCACTGGGCCGGCCAAACCGGGAAACTGTTTCAACCGGCAGGGAATCTCAGGCAAATCTGTTACAGGCCCTGGAATTAACCAACGGCGAACGTTTCAATTCAATGCTCAGAAAAGGGGCCGAAAGCTGGAAATTAAAATACAAGAGCGGAGATCTCATCATCAGAGAAATATACAAACAGGCCCTGGGGCGCGAGGTTCGTTCAGATGAATATAAAGTCGCTAAAAAAATACTGGGAGATAAACCAGCAAAGGATTCTATACAGGATCTGTTCTGGGCCATCATGCTGCTCCCCGAATTTCAAATCATCTATTAATACTTAATTATTGCACATGAATAATCAATGGAATAGAAGGGAGTTTTTAAAAAAGAGCAGTGCAGCTACTCTGGCTGCATTAGCTGCAGGTGCTCCCCTGTCAAGTCTGTTATCTTCCTGCAATAATCGAAGAAATGCCAAAGCCGATACGGTGATTTTACTCTGGATGGCCGGAGGTATGGCTCATACAGACACCTTTGATCCTAAACGATATACCCCATTCAGCAAAGGAATGAATGCCAATGATGTGCTGAGCACCTTTAAACCTGTACCTACAATACTTGATGGGGTTTCATTTTCGGAAGGACTTGAATCCATAGGAAAAGTGATGAACAAAGGTACCGTGATCCGATCTTACGTAGCCGGAGACATGGGACATATATTACACTCACGCCATCAGTACCACTGGCATACCTGTTATAAACCGCCTCAATCTGTTTCTGCACCGCATATCGGCTCCTGGATTGCAAAAGAACTGGGATCTGTAAACCCGGTCATTCCTGCTTTTATTGATATAGGTCAGAGATTTACACTGGGAGAAGGCGAAGAACTAAAAGCATTCCATACTGCCGGATTTCTTGGAAGTGAATATGGTCCTTTCCTGATACCCGATCCATCGGCAGGATTGGAAAGCGTAAGACCTCCGGTAGGAATGTCTTCCACGAGGTTTGAAACCAGAAATCAGCTTTATAATGACCTGATTAAAAAAGGCGCTATGGGTGAATTTGGCAGTGATTACCAAAAGGAATCATTAAGAAGGTCGATGGAGCAGGCCTATATGCTTTTAAAATCTCCGGAAGCAGCAGCTTTTGATCTGAGCAAAGAACCTAAAGAAAGCTATGATGCCTACAATACCGGAAAATTTGGCTTAGGTTGTTTGATGGCGCGCCGCTTAACAGAACAGGGCGCCCGCTTCATCAGTGTTACCACTGAATATGAGCCCTTCAAAAGCTGGGATACCCATGACAATGGCTATACCCGCCTGATTGATATGAAGAAGCAGATTGATGGTCCTGTTGCCCAATTGGTCAAAGACCTGGAACGTTCCGGACATCTGGATCGCACGCTGATCATATTAGCAAGTGAATTTAGCAGGGATATGATGGTTGAAGGACGACCTGATCTTAAAGTGCAGGAACAGGTTGAACAGCCGGATATTATTCATGATATCAAAAATTATGGCATGCATCGCCACTTTACCGATGGATGTTCCATTTTAATGTTTGGCGGAGGAATTAAGAAAGGAAGTGTTTATGGCAAAACTTCCGATGAACGTCCTTGTAAAACCATTGAAAAACCGATTCGGATCGAGGAGATCCATCAAACGATCTATCATGCCCTGGGTATTGCTGAGGATACCAGTTACATTGTGGAAAAACGACCTTTTTATACTACCCCTGATGGTTCAGGTAAAGCAGAGTTGGAGCTATTTGCCTAAAAGCCGTAGAAAAGGAATGTACTTCTTTGAAGATTTTTTTATTTCTAAATCACTGATGTCTGGTTTAAAGTTTTTGTGCTTCGACCCCGAAGGCGGTCGTATATTTATAGTAACGTCATAAACCCTGTTTCCCGACCCTGAAGGGGTCGTATGTGATAATTTCGAATACATACGACCCCTTCAGGGTCAATAGATAGAATCCCAAGCAGGAAGAGCAATAATCAGGATTGAAACACCATTAAATGATGAAATTGCACCTTTGCAATCTAGCTTGTATGTATTGGTAGATGTGACTTTCTTTTGAAAATCAACAAACATTCATTAAAAATCATGCAATCGTATTTTAATGAAAACTTATTTTTTACTGGACACTAGTGATTCACGACTTTTCAAATTACAGGCATGACAGGTCAGGACAGACTTTAATTTTTTAATACATAATTTGTCTTTGATATTGAGCAAAGACATTGTTTTCCTCATTTATTCTATATTTAATTATACAAATCGATAATTACGAATATTTCAGTTATGGTTTCAGGAGGATTATTTCATTATTCAAAATTTTTTATTGGCTTGTGTATTCTGCCCTTATTTTCATTTCATTCTAACTCCTTTGAACTCAAATTCAGAAAACAATTGATAGCCTCAGAAAGTGCTGAGTCGGTTGGTGTTTTTGATGTAAATGGAGACCAAAATCCCGATATCATTTCCGGAAGTTACTGGTACGAAGGTCCGGCATTTCTCAATCGTCATTTCATAGGGCAGGTAGAACGGGTAAGCGAATATTATGATGACTTTGCGACCATACCAATGGATGTTGATGGTGATGAAAAAATAGATTTTATTACTGGTGGATGGTTTAGTAAAACCCTTAGATGGCGTAAAAATCCCGGCAATGATAAAGAGTGGACATTATTAGACATTGCACAAACCGGCAATATTGAGACCATACGGGCATGGGATATTGATGGAAATGGTTTTGATGAAATAGTACCCAATACTCCAGGCAATCCATTGATATATTACACATTAAAACGGGATAAAAACAACAAAGCACTCGGGGAGTTCACAAAAACACTGGTTATCGAAAAGCATGGACATGGTTTGGGCTTTGGGGATATTAATGGAGACGGAAGAGGGGATTTTATAGTTTCGGAAGGCTGGATCGAAGCCCCCGATGATAAAAACAATAAAGCATGGAAGCTGCATCCTGATTTTGATCTGAAAGATGCAAGTATTCCTGTTATTGTTGTCGATATCAACAAGGATGGATTAAATGACCTTATTGCTGGCCATGGTCATTCCTATGGCCTTTACTGGTACGAACAAAAAAGACAAGAAAAATTAGTTAAATTTATAAAGCACCCCATAGATC
>JBAZCD010000306.1:0-4260 GCA_041671205.1 Pedobacter sp. | reverse complement strand
AGTGGCGAAACCTTCAACATGGGATGCTTCTTTCGAAAAAAATGACTTTGGGATGAATAATGGAAAATAGGCATTACTATGACCGGTTTCTTTAAACATTTTATCCAGAGCTGCCTGCATATTTTCCCAAATCGCATAGCCATAGGGTTTTATGACCATACAACCCCGAACCGCAGAGTGCTCGGCCATATCTGCTTTCGCAACTAACTCATTATACCACTGTGAATAATCCTCTTCTCTACTGGTTAAACCCTTGCTCATTGTACTTATGTGTCAAAAAATTACGTATATTTATATAATTTAAACTTTTGACAAAGTTATAAAACTAGACGATGTATTATAATATTTTGAGATGCAACCATTCCTGATATAATCTCGTCTGTATATTAAGCGTTATCATTAAAATAATACGGCCATGATTAAGAGAATCATTTATTTTTCGGCACTTTCAGCTATACTAAGTATAGCAACAGGACTTTCTTCATGTATGAGTACCAAAACAGCTCAAATTACTGGAGATGACGATGATGTTTACTATTCCGTGGCTAAGGCTAAGGAAATAGTTGTGTCTGAACGGGTAATTAATGAAGAGAAGCCCGGCTCAGATTATGTTACTGAAGATGAGTTATATGGTGATACCTACAGTAAATACGGATACACCGATTATACATCACGAATCAACCGTTTCAGAAACTATCATCCTTCATTAAGTTATTATAACAGCATTTATGGTTATAATTACGATCCGTTTTTTAGTCCCTCCTATTACCCATACAGCTATTTCGGCTCCCCTTCTATCAATATAGGGATTGGAATTAATAGTGGTTTTTACAGTTATAACCCATGGAGGTATTATGGCTATAACTATGGGTATAACTATGGGTATAACTATGGGTATAATTATGGCTCTAATTTCTGGGGTCCATATTCTTACTACAATTCATACAACCAATACGGTTACGGAGGAGGTAATTATAACCGCGGCTACTATAGCGGCATTTACAGCAGTCCGGCATTTACATCTCCAAACTATCGTCCGCGCCCTTCAAGAACCACTGATAATCTAACTATAGACAAAGGTGCAGTCATTGGTGGTCCTGGTGGCATCATCAGAGGTAACAGTGGCAATATCATACAATCAAGGGGACGGGCAGAACGCTATGGAGACGATTTAGGTACGAAATCAACTACCAGAACTCAGCCAGTTGTTCGTCCTGATCGTGTCAATCAGAGTCCACCGGCAAGAACTACTCAACCAGAGCGCATTTATACTGCTCCGCGGCAGGATAACGGTTCCGGTTCACAGGGAAGTTCACAACCATCCAATAATAACGGAGGCGGCAGCAGCGGAGGAGGACGTCCATCAAGAGGAAATTAAGAGATAGAGGAAAAACCCTTATGAGATTCAGAGTTTTAATGTCTATGGCAGTCATAGTGGCTGCTACAGGAAAGGTACATGCACAATATTCAGGAGATGCCCTTCGATTTTCACAATCGCAGGCGGGAAGTACAGCCAGGTTTAAAGCCATAGGTGCCCAGATTGGTGTCGGAGGTGATTTAAGTTCTATTGGAAGTAATCCTGCAGGAATCGGCCTTTTTACCCGGTCAGAATTCAGTATAACACCTGAATTTAACAGTTATAACACTGATGCCCAGTACCTTGGAAAGCAAACCATAGGCAGTAAGGATCAGATAAGTCTTGGGCATGCAGCAATTGTGTGGAATTCAGCAGTATCTAAACCCAAAGGTGCAAAACTTGATCAGGGCTGGTTAAGTTTTAATTTTGGATTGGGATATAACAGAACACAAGCCTACACCAATCACATCATTTTCAGTGGAACAAATCCGCAGAATTCCATTGCTGATTATTTTGCACAACAGGCAACCGTTAACTATGGCACACCCAGTTCACTACCATCCGGAACATTGGAAAGAATGGCGTACGATAATTATCTCATTGGTTATGACTCTGCCAATCGCGATTATTTTCCTGAAACTGATGTAAACAATGTTCAGACTAAAGACGATCTCAGAACCGGTTCGCAGTCTGAATTCAATTTTACCTTTGGCGCCAATTATAGTAATCAATTCTACATTGGGGCAAGTATTGGAATAGCCAATATAAACTACACATCTATTGCTAATTATAAGGAAAAGGGCTATAATGTGACTGAAAGAAATAATTATGACCTATCCTACCGTCAGACACAGATCACTAAAGGTTCAGGAATCAATGCAAAATTAGGTGCGATCTACCGCCCGGTAAGCAACGTTCGTATTGGGGCAACAATAGAATCTCCAACCTGGTTCACGATAGATGATAACTATACGGAGGTTTTGGATACTAAATATGGTAAGACCGGTGTTGATTCTCAGTTTGTGAATAATGATGAGGCCTACGATTTTTCTTATAAACTGCGTACTCCGCTTAAGATAAGCACAGGAATAGGATTGTTTTTTAATAATCAGGGCTTTATCTCTGCTGACATTGATTACCTGGATTACTCAACAATAAATTTTTCGGCAGCAGATAACCAGAATCAGGAGGTGATTCTGGATAATAACCGCGCCATTTTAACCAATTACAAAAGTGCAGTTAATTACCGTCTGGGAGCTGAATATAAAATTGACAAACTTATGCTAAGAGCTGGTTATGGCGTTCAGGGCAGCCCTTATAAGAATCTTGACAAGAACAGGTACAAAACAAATACGTATAGCGTCGGATTAGGCTATCGGATCAATGATATCTATTTGGATCTAACTTATCAGAACATGGTTTATAATTCTGATAATAAACCATACACACTTAGTCCCGGAAATGCTCCTTCAGCTGCCATTAAGAATACAAGAAACAATATATTTCTGACAGTTGGTAAAAGATTTTAAGAATTCAGATCACTATCCGGCTTGAATATCAGTCAGATAGTGATTTTTTATATAAGGTATCCGGTTTAACCGTTAAATACAGTTAATAATCCCTTCCATTCATTCCTGATTTATAATATTTGCCGTATTTTTGCTGCAAATGAATCGTGATCAGGGTGTTTTATATCAGGTTATTTCAGAAAAGCTTGATGGGCTCATCTGGAAAGTGCAAATCAATGAGAAAAAAACGTTAGTTGCACTTGAAAGCCGGAATTCTGATCTGAAGAAGGTTGCATTTACCGTTCTCAATTACCAAACCGGAAATATCCACTTTAAAGAAAAGGTTTTTGAAGAACCATGGAATCTTAATCTTGCATTCACTGGCGAAAAAACTCTGGTATTAACCGCATTTCAACAGTCAAACAGTCCTGAATGCAGGGGTTTGATTGCTGTTAATGCACAAAATGGATCAAAATTATGGGAGCAGCATAATATATCCTTAAACCAGGCTAATGAGAACGGGATCCAGGTATTTGATTCAAGGATCAATCCAAGAAAGTATTACTGGATCGATCACGAAGATGGAGGGTCTATCCCTGAACCGGGAAATAATTATTCCGAAACTGACACTCTGTGGTTTCCTCAATTATCCAGGCCTTCAGTACTTCCAGACTTTATACTTAGAGAAGAGATAGTTGGAGAAGTAGCATTATTAATTTTACCTGACAAAACAATTGTTAGTTTTCATGAAAAAATTAACAACAATTTCCAACAAAGACTACTTGTGTACCAGGGTGATAACATTTTACTTGATGATATACTGATTAAAGACATACAAAAAATACAACCTGAATCGTTCTTTATACAACATAACAACCTGTTCTATATCAGGAACAAGAATGAAATAGTTTCATATTTAGTATAATTGCACAATTTTAAAATCCGGATAAATGCTGAAATATTTAGTTTTATCAATTTGTTTAGCCATTCTAACCTTTAATGCGAGTGCTTCCATAGACTCAATAAGTGTTGAAAATCTAAACGGCTTCAAGAATATAGTCCATAAAGTTGAGGCCAAAGAGAGCTATTACTCGATTGCAAGAAAATATAATGTAAGTCCCCAGACTATTATTCAATTTAACTTTAACAAATCCTTGCAGATTGGAACCATTATCAGAGTACCGACCGAAAGATCTTTCAATGAGACAAATGTAAATAAGCCTCAGGCAAACGATTCTCAGGGTCAATCAGTTAAAGTAGCGGTTATTGATTATAAAGTTGGCCCTCGTGAATATCTTGTCGCCATCGCCAGAAAGTTTAATACCACGGTTGAAGATCTGAAAGCATTAAACAATCTGACAAGCAATAATCTGTCAATAGGACAGATCTTAAAAG
>JBAZCD010000305.1:0-4298 GCA_041671205.1 Pedobacter sp. | reverse complement strand
GACGGCTATACGGTGTATGGGCCGATGCCCGAACATACTTTTGTGGATGTAACAGGTGGCTGGCATGATGCATCTGATTATCTTCAGTATTCAACCACATCTGCAAATGCAGCCTACAGCCTTCTTGCTGCCTACCGTGATTTTCCTGAAGTCTTTGGCGATAAACGTTTGACGAATGGCCTTGAGGGAGAGAACGGTACTCCGGATGTGCTTGATGAGGCAAAATGGGGACTTGATTGGCTGCTGAAAATGCATCCGCGTAAAGACTGGATGTTTAATCAGATCGCTGATGACCGCGATCATACCGGATATCGCATGCCGGATGTTGATTCGGTTGATTATGGTTTTGGAAAAGGTACCGGAAGACCTGTTTATTTTATTAATGGTGAACCTCAGGGATTAGGTAAATTTAAGAACCAAGCTACGGGTGCGGCATCAACCGCAGGAAAGTTTGCGAGTGCATTTGCACTGGCATCGCAGGTTTATATTTCAAAAGATCAGTTTCTGGCTGAAACATACCGTAGCCGTTCGCTTTCAGCATATGAATTTGGTCTTGCTAAACCCGGGCTCGCGCAAACAGCTTCGGTAAAATCACCTTATATCTATGCTGAAGAAAACTGGGTTGATGATATGGAACTGGGTGCGGCGGCCATTTACCAGCTGACCGGAGAAAAGAAATACCTTGAACAGGGCCTTAAATACAGTAAAGAAGAGATAGTTACACCATGGCTTGGGGCAGATACGGCGAATCATTATCAATGGTATCCTTTTCTGAATATGGGGCATTATGAACTGGCTCAAAAGGCAGGTAGTGATGAAAAGGCCAAACTGATCAGCTATTATAAGGAAGGAATTGAAAAAGTATGGCAAAAATCAAAGGATAATGCCTTTTACAGGGGAATTCCCTTTATCTGGTGTTCCAATAATTTAACCACAGCATTTGCCATTCAATGTTATCTGTATCGCAAAATGTCAGGTGATGATACTTATATTCAACTTGAGCAGGCAAGTTTCGACTGGTTGTTTGGCCTGAATCCATGGGGTACCAGCATGGTCTTTGGATTACCTGTTCATGGAGAAACGCCTGCGGAGACCCACTCTTCATTTACATTATTGCATAATTATCCGCTGGACGGCGGTCTGGTTGATGGCCCGGTTTATGGCAATATATTCAATAACCTTATTGGCATAAAGTTACTGCAGCCTGATGAATTTGCTGAATTTCAGTCTAAACTGGCGGTCTATCATGATGATATCGGTGATTACAGCACCAATGAACCCACAATGGATGGAACAGCAACATTGATCTATTTGCTGGCAGCCAAAGAAAAAGACTCCGGGGAGAGAATTCCCGGAAAGAGATAATCTCTGATACATATTTGTCATACTAAAACGAATTCGGATTGAATTTTTACTAAAGGATTTTTTATGTCGGTACTTGGAATTGATTTAGGCGGCACCAAAGCGGCTATCGCAATGTTCAGTGAAACAGGTGAGCTCATTAAAAAAGAGACCGCAGCGCTTGATCACCGGATCGGTTCTGCGGTTGCCAGGTTGGTTTGTGATATGCTGAAAGATTTTATCGGATCAGAATCAGTTGACCCGGTTCGTGCTGTAGGTGTATCTGTCCCGGGAATCAGCAGAAGTAAAAGTGGAACTGTCTGGGCTCCAAATATTAAGGGCTGGGAAGACTATCCTTTGTTAAAAGAGTTGCAGTCTGTTTGCGGTACAGTTCCGGTTAGCATTGACAGCGACCGTGCCTGTTATATTTTGGGAGAACTTTGGCAAGGCAATGCCAAAGGCTGCAAAGACGCAATTTATTTATCTGTTGGCACCGGTATCGGTGCAGGTATATTAATCAATGGCAGTATACTCCGTGGATCTCAGGATATTGCAGGATGTATCGGCTGGATGGCCCTCGATCGTCCTTTTAAAGAAAAGTATATTTCCTGTGGATGTTTTGAGTACTACGCTTCGGGGGAAGGTATTGCTAAAGTTGCAAGAGAACTGCTCGTTTCCCGATCAGAGTACTCAGGAGAGCTAAGAGACAAATACCCTGAAAAGATCACAGCTGCTGATGTATTTAAGGCTTATGAGCAAAAAGATGTGGTGGCTGTGGAGGTAATGAAGCAATGTGTCGAATTCTGGGGTATGGCCGTGGCGAATCTGATCAGTCTGTTCAATCCTGAAAAGATCATTTTCGGAGGCGGGGTATTCGGACCGGGTGTACAGTTTATCTCCGATATTCAGCAGGAAGCCAATAAATGGGCGCAGCCCATATCTGCAAAACAGGTAAGTATGGAAGAATCGGGAACAGGAGGCAATGCGGGCGTGATAGGGGCGGCTTATCTCGCATTGCAGGCAATTAATATATAAATTCAGTTGTTATGTATAAATCCGGATTTGTTTTTTTCGCTGCCTGCTTCGGGATGCTATTGTTTGGCATCGGACTGATTACATTGGGGTCGGTTGTTACCGGATTGAAAGCTAAGTTTGCCCTCGACGATCTGTCGGCCGGCACCCTGTTTTCAATTCTTCCTGTAGGCATTCTGATTGGTTCCCTGATATTTGGCCCCTTTTGCGATAAGTATGGTTATAAAGCCTTTCTTATTATTTCATGTCTCCTGATGTTCGCGGGATTTCAGGGGATCGCCCATACAGCATCGCTCAGCCTGTTAAAGATCTGCGTATTTCTATTCGGACTCGCGGGCGGTGCTATCAATGGGGCAGTCAATGCGGTAGTTTCTGACATCAGCCTTGTAAACAAGCGTTCCAATCTGAGCCTGCTTGGGGTCTTTTTTGCGATCGGAGCATTGGGGATGCCCTTTATTCTGGGGGTATTGGATGACAAGTTCAGTTTCAGCTTGATCGTTTCTTATGTTAGTTTCCTGACCTTGATCGCCGCAGCATTTTTTGTTTCAATCCGATTTCCACCACCTAAACAGGTGCAGGGTATACCCATATTAAAGGGGCTTAAACTAATTAAAGATCAGACACTTATACTGATAGCATTATTCCTGTTCTGCCAGAGCAGCTTTGAGGGAATCATTAATAACTGGACAACCAGTTATTTGACAGCTCAGTTCTCAGTTTCACAAAGCATGACACTGTTTGCCCTTTCATTATATGTTGCGGGAATGGCAGTGATGCGTTTATTGATCATCAGCATCTTCCGGAATGTTAAATCGCCGAACATTCTGATGATATCATTCTTTTTGCTTTTTGTGGGATGTACATTTTTGAAAGTTAGATATTCATTTACTATGGCTGTTAGCGGACTGATACTGATTGGTGCCGGACTTGCAGCAGGTTTTCCGGTCATGCTGGGCCTGGTAGGTACAAGATATGCCGATCTATCGGCTACTGCATTCAGCTTTGTACTTGTAACCGCCCTGCTGGGAAATATGCTGGTGAATTACCTGATGGGTATGATTGCTCAAACTTATGGAATACAACATTTAACCACAGTAGCCTATTTTGAGATCACACTGATGGTGATCTTCGCATTTGCGATCATTAAGAGAATTAATTATAACACCTTAAAAAACAAGTAACATGTTAGCACAACAATGGCTTAAGAATGCACGGGATATCATGACCCGGATCGAGGAAACTCAAATGGATAATATCCGCAAGGCTGCGGAGATCATGGCCGATTCAATTGAAGCGGGCCGCTGGGTTCATACTTTTGGTTGCGGTCATGCAACTATTCCCGTGGAAGAGATGTATCCGCGGATCGGCGGATTCGTGGGTTTTCACCCGATGATCGAATTGCCCCTGAGCTTTTTTACCAGGATAACCGGCGAGATGGGAGTACACCAATTTGTATTTCTTGAAAGAGTAGAAGGCTATGGAATTGAAATTATGAAAGGCTATAATTTCGATACCCGCGATTCCATGTGGCTTTTCTCCCATACCGGTATCAATAATGTGAATATTGATGTTGCACTGGAAGCAAAAAAGAAGGGGATGAAAGTGATCGTTTTCGGATCAGCCTCTGAAGCGGTGGGTAAAAAGACCCGTCACTCAAGCGGTAAAACAATTTTTGATATAGCTGATCATGTTGTTGATACCTGCGCACCTATTGGAGATGCCTCAGTGACACTTAAAAACCATCAGGATAAGGTAGGCCCGGTTTCAACGATGGCTTTTATAACCTGTGTATGGATGACCGTGACTACAGTAGCAGAAATTCTTGCAGACAGAGGTGTTAAATTATTCATTCATCCTTCGCATAATGTTCCTGGGGATGATACGGCCAAAGAGAGACTGGAAGATGCTCTTGCAGAATACAAGAG
>JBAZCD010000304.1:0-4348 GCA_041671205.1 Pedobacter sp. | reverse complement strand
AGAAATTAATCAGATAGGGTCTTAGTTGGCTGCTCCCCAGTATTACCGCTCCATGGGTGCCTAAACCTTTCCCAAAAGTGATCACTCTTGCAAATACATCCCCGCACAGCCCTAGTTCATGCACGAGTCCCCTTCCATATTCCCCGAATATTCCGGTTGCATGTGCCTCATCAACAATGAGTGCTGCATGGTATTGCTTTGCCAGTTTTGTTATTTCTTTGAGCGGAGCCTCGTCTCCATCCATTGAGTAAACACTTTCGACCGCGATAAATTTCCGTCCTTTGGAGAGCTTTAATTTCTGTTCGAGGCCTGTCAGATCATTGTGTTTGAAGACAAAACGGGTTGCATGACTCAGTCTTATACCGTCAATAATTGAGGCATGTATAAATTCATCTGAAATTATGGTATCGCCCCGTTGTGGAAGGGACGCAAATAAACCAATATTAGCGTCATAGCCTGAATTATAAAGCAAAGCACTTTCTGCATCATGGAAAACAGCGATCTCCTGCTCCAGATCTTCGGTAAAGCTGTCGTTCCCGGCCAGCAGGCGTGAACCGGTCGAACCCAAATGATATTCCGGGAAGTTCTTTAGTTCCTTTTCAAACAGTAATTTTAATTCTCCAGACCGTGAGAACCCTAAGTAATCATTCGAACAGAAGTCTGTGAGATCATTCTCCTGTTTCAAAGAACGCAAAGAATTATTTAGTCTGCGCTGTTCAAGGGTTTCTGAAATGAAAGTATTTAAATCTTTCAAGCTATCATTTTTTGCTAAAAATAAGAAAAGCAGCCTATAATAGGCCGCTTTTCTTAAAAAGCAAAAAGATTAAAGTTAATTCATTCTTCTTTTATGCATAGCTCCCGGACGTGCTTTCATTCCTTCTTTCATATCTGCTTTCATTTCATCCAGTTTTTTTTGCTGCTCATTATTCAGGATTTTACTCATCTTCTTTTCTGTTTCCTCCATAATCTCCTTGCGTTTTTCCATCTGCTCTTTTCTGTGCTCCATTTCAGATTTCTGAATTTTGTCCATTTTTTCAGCACGTTCCAAATGCAATGCATAAATTTTATCTTTCTGCTCCTGACTAAGTCCTAGTCTTTTTTCCAATGCATCGGCACTCATTTTGGCACGCTCCTCAACAGTTTTCATTTGGTGTTCTGGTCGGTGTCCTTCTGCTCTTTTTCTTTCCTGTGTATCCTGTGCGAAGCCGGCATTGACGAGTCCGACAAACAGGGTTGCGATGATCATTAACTTTTTCATATCTGTACGTGTTTATTTATTCAGATAGATGATTTTATTGGCATATAGTTTAATTGTGATATGTTAAAAAATGTTAAGATTTATTTCTGTCGAGATTTGAAATCGATTTCTGCATTTGAGAAACCATATTGGTCAGGGTCTCAAGTGTTGGCTCAGGAGCAGGTTCAGGGAAGTGGGTGCTGATAAAGGCTTTGGCTTTCCAGATCTCCAGTAATTCATCTGCCGGAATGGAGTATGGCTCATATACGGGATTGTCTGAAATAAGCTTTATGGTTTTATTTTCCTTAACTCTGCTGCCAATTCGTTTATAGACTATGCCATCACCTTTACTGATCACGACATAGGTATCTCCGGGTTTAACATCATTCCAGTTGCTCAGGTATTCGCCTACCACAATGGTTCCTGATTGGAGGGGCAGCATTGAATCTCCCTTAATTTCAAAGGCACGGTAAGTGCCCTGGCGGAACATGGGTAAATGAAATTTGGGCAATTCGCTGATGTATTCCGGATCTCCATATCCATTGAGATATCCGGCACTTGCCTTTACCGGAACAAGTTCAATATTCTCCCTGTCCTGGCTGTCTACTGAAATGCTCAGTACCCTGATATTGGCAGGGTCTCCCTTGGGTTTGGGTTTCCATCGGTCATCTATACGGTCATTGATGAGTTCATCCATTGAAAGCTCATAAAATCCGGCGAATTTTTTAAGCAATTCATATTTAGGCTCAGCCCTGTCCTCTTCGTATGCGCCTACAAGGGAGCGTTTGATTTCAAGCGTATCAGCAAATTGCTGCTGTGTAAGGTTTTTTTTCTTACGGAGGTACTTCAGATTGGAAGAAATATTTGACATTTTAAAATAAATTTGGAAATACTAAAATTGTTAGTAAATTTATGCTCATAAAATTAGTAATTATTTTTAGAACAAAAAATTTAATTTTTAATATATGCCGATCCTAATTAAACCAGCTATGAAGACCAGAAAATTCGTTTATTTAGTTACTGACCGTAACCGCAGTTGTATCCATGTAGGAATGAGCTCTGACCTGATGAAGACCATGAGTTTTTACAGACAGATGCCTAATTTATTTTTTGATGCGGGGCAGCAATTAACCAGGCTGGTTTATTTTGAAGAGCTAAGCTCAGAGAATTCTGCATTGGAGCGTTTCAAGCTTATCAGCAAATTTACACGTATTCAGAAAGACAGACTAATCAGATCTGTCAATCCCGACTGGATTGACCTGACCATCGGACTGGATTTTGAGCAGATTCTGGTATCAGGTATACAGCCAATGCATACGGCTGTCAGGAATCTTTCCTGATTACTTTTTAATGAATTTTAATGCTGCGGAATTCATGCAATAGCGTTTGCCGCCTTTATCTTTCGGACCATCATCAAAAACATGGCCCAGGTGTAAGCCTGTTTTGGTTTCGATTACTTCATCGCGAATCATACCATGGCTTTCATCTGTAACTACGGTGATAACACCTGCTTTAATTGCTTTAGTAAAGCTTGGCCAGCCGCTTCCTGATTCGAATTTATCTTCTGAACTGAACAAAGAATCGCCGGTTGCAGCGCTTACATAAATGCCTTTCTGGTGATTATTGTTGTATGGGTTTTTAAAAGGAGGTTCTGTTCCCCGTTTTACCATCACCTCAAAGCTCATTGGATTTAATATTTTCCTCCACTCGGCTTCAGATTTCTGAACAGGGAATGTTAAGGCTTTATTGTTCCTGGAATTTGTTTGTCCGCAGCTGATCGCAGTGAATGCGAAAAACAGAATGGCAATGCTTAATACTTTTTTCATTAGTTTGATTTTAAACTGACCGTATGAATTGATAATCCGGTTAATCTGAATTTACGTAAAATAAGCGGACACGGTTTTACTGACCTGCAACAAAAAAGCGGCTTGTAAGCCGCTTTCAATTATTTACCATCCCGGAGCGAACGTCAATCCGAATAACCCGGTTTTAATATCCTTCCTCTGGAAAGGTATGGCATAATATGGTTCCAGAATGAAGTACCCGAATACATTCACTCTTAATGAAATACCAGCACTCATTGCAGGTATGCGTTCAAGATACCCATTGATGGTACGCGGGGATGATCTGAATGCTACTTTTGAATCATTGTCATAGGCAAGACCCATATCGAAGAACAGGTTCAGATCTGAGAAAAGGAATTTAGATTCAATAGCAGCCAGTTTCTCAGGCCCGGTAAAAGGCAGACGCAATTCGAAATTAGCTACAGCAATACGGGAACCTACCAGCTGGTTGATGTCAAATCCGGTCCCGTTTCCTGATGAACCGCTCTTATAAAAGGAGTTGGCATCATAACCACGAATCAGGTAGCCATAACCGGCATACATCTGGTAAAGGCGGTTTTCATCCCGGCCAAACCTGGTATAGGTATAAATTCTTCCAGCAACGGTTATAGGCTTCAGGCGTACGTATCTTCTGACATCAGCTGTTAATGCATTTAGTTTATAGTCGCCCTGGTAATTTTCTATCCCTACCCGATAGCGGAAACCATCCAGAGGGCCTGTCATTCCCGAGAAGGAATTATCTCCCACAAAGGCAGCATTAAGCTGTATGGTAGTGAAGGGGTTAAAGTAAACTCCATAGGTTTGCAAGGCCTCATCTTTTGATAGTTTTTCCCTGTCTGAACCAATCGGATAACCACTGTTATAATCATAGTAATTATTATAACGATCTATACGGTAACTGTAACGGGATATACCACTTCCTGTTTCAAAACGGTGGTTTCTTGAAAACGGATAGGAAGCGAATACTGAAAACTGATCTTCAAAAGTACGGATGATGTCATATCGTTCAATATATGTTTGTCCGACACCCGGAAGATTTTGAACAGCAGCTGAAACCTGGCCGGAAACATAGGGGATATGTGAAACAACAGCGCCCCAATTGATCCGGCTTTCCTGATTGACATAAGCTACCTGGCCACCAAAATCGTAGATCTCACCATTTACAGCAGCCGTTGCGAAGATCTGATTTCTTCCAAGAATATCACTGAATACCCCCTGAATACCACTGGCAAGTCCGGTTCCGAATCTACCAACAGATGCACCAACA
>JBAZCD010000303.1:0-4350 GCA_041671205.1 Pedobacter sp. | reverse complement strand
TTTATTCGTTGAGGGTCCTTTGATCGGGGCCCTTTTTTATTGGGAAAATTTCAGTTCCGGCAAACAGGTCAGCTTCCGGCGATTTAGGTGTTTAAATGTGGAAATTTAAGCAGGGCCAAAGCAGATCTAAATTTTAAATTTGTAATTGTATAGATAATATTTATAGAAAAGGATGGCTGAAGTAGATTATAGTGATGACAGTATTCGTTCGCTCGACTGGAAAGAGCATATCCGCCTGCGTCCCGGGATGTATATCGGTAAACTGGGCGACGGTTCAGCGTATGATGATGGGATTTACGTATTATTAAAAGAAATTCTGGACAATTCAATCGATGAATTTGTGATGGGTTCGGGCCGTACGATAGAGGTTACCGTCAGTGATAAAAAGGTATCAATACGTGATTACGGACGGGGGATTCCACTTGGGAAAGTGATCGATTGCGTATCCAAGATCAATACCGGTGGCAAATATGATTCGAAAGCCTTCCAGAAATCGGTTGGTTTGAACGGGGTAGGTACTAAGGCGGTTAACGCACTTTCGTCTGGTTTTACTGTGCAGTCATATCGCAATGGGCGGACCAAAAAGGCTGAATTCGAGCAGGGTGTACTGGTTAATGACCTTCCTGAAACTGAAACCACACAGCGTAACGGAACTGCGGTTATATTTTATGCGGATGAAAGCATTTTCAGGAACTATCATTATATACCTGAATTTGTAGAAAGCATGATCTGGAATTATGTATTCCTTAATTCGGGCCTGACCATCAATTTCAACGGTACCAAATTTTTCTCTGAAAGAGGATTGTACGATCTCCTTACCAGAAATACAGATGCAGATACCCTGCGATATCCGATCATTCACCTCAAGGGTGAGGATATAGAGGTGGCCATGACTCACGGTCAGCAGTATGGAGAGGAATATTATTCATTTGTTAATGGTCAGCACACCACCCAGGGTGGAACTCACCAGGCAGCATTCAGGGAGGCGGTGGTTAAAACTATCCGCGAATTTTATAAAAAGGAATTCGATGCCTCTGATGTCAGAGCTTCTATCGTTTCTGCAATTTCGATCAGGGTCCAGGAACCGGTATTTGAATCGCAAACCAAAACCAAACTGGGCTCTCAGAACATTGCTCCCGACGGGCCATCGGTGCGTACATTCATCAATGATTTTATCAAGAAAGAACTGGATGATTATCTGCATAAGCACTCTGCTGATGCGGATGCCCTGCTGAAACGAATTCTTCAGTCAGAACGTGAGCGCAAGGATATTGCCGGTATCAAAAAACTTGCAAATGAGCGTGCAAAAAAGGCATCATTGCACAATAAGAAACTCAGGGATTGTAAGATACATTTTGATGATAACCATGAGCGAAAACAGGATACTACCCTGTTTATAACTGAGGGAGATTCTGCGAGTGGTTCCATCACCAAGTCAAGGGATGTGATGGTACAGGCTGTGTTTAGTCTGAAGGGTAAACCACTCAATTGTTTTGGCCTGACCAAGAAGGTAGTGTATGAAAATGAGGAATTTAACCTCCTGCAGCACGCCCTGAACATTGAAGACGGACTGGATAATCTTCGTTATAATAATATTGTATTTGCTACAGATGCGGATGTTGACGGAATGCATATTCGTTTATTACTAATGACATTCTTCCTGCAATTCTTCCCTGATCTGGTTAAGGCCGGGCATGTCTCCATTCTGCAAACCCCGCTTTTCAGGGTACGGAATAAGAAGGAAACGATCTATTGCTACAGTGATGAAGAGCGGCAAAGAGCTATCCATAAACTTGGTAATAAGCCGGAAATAACCCGGTTCAAGGGTCTGGGAGAGATATCACCTGAAGAGTTCGGATTGTTCATCGGAGCTGATATCCGGCTTGACCCTGTAATCCTATCCAAAGAACAGGGTATCAAGAATCTTCTGGAATATTATATGGGAAAAAATACTCCGGACAGGCAGCAGCATATCATTAAGAATCTTCGTGTTGAAGTTGATTTTATCGCAGAGGAGCAGGAAGCAATATTGGCAGAGGTATTGCCGTAGGAGACGCATAATTATGCATCTCCGCAATGAGACGATTTATTAATAAACAGCGACGCATAATTATGCGTCTGTACAAACATGATGCAGAAAAAAAACCTTTCCATTTCTTTCGAGGAATATTCTTCGGTGGATGAATTAAGCACTGCCGACAGAAATCTGTGTCTTGAATCTGTTAAAGCGATGGCTACTTCCCATTCGCCTTATTCGGGATTCAGGGTTGGTGTGGCAGTACAGCTCGAAAGCGGCAGGGTTGTGTACGGAAGCAATCAGGAAAATGTGGCCTATCCTTCGGGTTTATGTGCGGAGCGGGTTGCCTTATTTGCCATAGGCTCTACCTATCCGGACGATCAGATCCTGAGTATGGCCATTACTGCCCAGACTGATCATTTTGAAATCAAAGATCCGGTAACTTCCTGCGGTGCCTGTCTTCAGGTAATGGCAGAATACGAAAAGAAGCAGGCCAATCCTATTCATGTCCTCTTTTATTGCCGAAATGGCTCCATAATCCGTACAGAAGGAATAAAAAGTTTGCTTCCTTTTGCTTTTGCGGAAACGCGACTCGAAAAATAATCGTAAATTGTATATTAGCGGATGTGTTTAATTAAACACCTGCTGTTGAATGGGATTATTCAATGGATCATTATTGAAAACTCCTTTTTTACTTCCTAATATCAATTGATGATGAAGAAATATCTACATCTGCTGCTTGCAGTACTGATATCTGCTGGCAATGGTTTTGCACAGATCAGATTATCATCCATAAAGGTGGATGAATGGATAAAAAATAATTTCAGCGGACAGGGAGTGGTGATTGGCAACATCAAGTTTAAGGGATATCCGCTTTCAACCTTATCCTATACCAGCACGGGTAATATTCTGCAGGTTCAGAAGGGTTTGATCCTTTCATCTGGGAATTCTTATAATGTAGCAGGATATAATAATTCTCATAATCAAAGTTCAACATTCGGAGACATTCTTTCCCCTCAAACGGATCCGGATCTTTCGGGAATTGTCAGCGGGAAATTATTTGACATCTGCAGCGTGGAATTTGACTTTGTGCCGATGGATAACAGCATACAGTTCAACTATCAGTTTGGTTCTGATGAATATCCTGAGTATGTAGATTCGCCTTATAATGATGTTTTTGCTTTTATAGTTTCGGATGAAAGCAGCTCAAAGAATATTGCTCTTATTCCCGGAACAGGTGTTCCTGTTAGTATAAATACAGTTAATTTTAAATTAAATCAGGACCATTTCATCGATAATAACCTGTATAAGCAGGTTGTGATCAAAAGGCAGGAACCCCTAAAATCAACCTATAAAGGCACCTTACCCGGCAGAGTGCTTCGTGGTATTGGTTCTATATTTACTATTAACGGTCCTGTACCGGGTGATCAGACAGTTATTCAAGCTGATCCCGAACTATTGAAAACACTTGATCCGAATCTTTATCGTAACCTGCGCTATGATGGGATCACTAAAAAGCTGGTTGCCCAAACTTTCGTTACACCATACAAAAAGTACCATCTCAAGATTGTGGTTGCTGATGTTGCTGATAATATTTACGATTCAGGGGTATTTATCGAAGACCGTAGCCTTACCTCGAAGAAGGATGTTCAGCAGCCAGGATTTGTTGATTATCCGGATCTGAGAAAGGTGATTAACGCCAATCTGATTCTGCAGGGAAAAAAACTGGAAGAGATACTCCCTGCTGAATATAAAAAAGAGATCTCTAAACCTGCTGATAAGACTATTTCTGTTGCACAGCAGGTACTTGCTTCCCCAAAGGAAGCTGCGCCGCCTGTTCAGCAGAAAACTGTGTTATTGCCAGCCCCAAAACCTACAGATGTACCCTCACCTGCCCAGAGGAAAGAGGTATTAAATGCTCCTGAATTTGAAATGCCAAATGCTGTGATCTTGTTTGATTTTGATAAATCGGACATCACTGAGGAGGAAATGAGTAAGCTCCGGACTGCCATCAGCAGGTATAAACAGGTTAGAAGGCAATACTCGATCAATATCTCCGGACATACCGATAATTATGGAAGTCTGGAGTATAATTATGCACTTTCAGACCGCAGAAACAGGGCAGTAATTGGAGCGGTGAGTGAAATGCTTGGAGAAAAGATCCATATCCCAGCTGTTAGTAAGTCTTACACACAGCCCGTTGCAGATAACAGTACAGATAGTGGCCGGCAATCTAACCGTCGTGTTGAACTTATATTTATAAAGAAAAGGTGATCATTCAGATTTCCTGTTGAAGAATTTATTTTTCTTCTTCACAGAATAATTAAGCTGGA
>JBAZCD010000302.1:0-4366 GCA_041671205.1 Pedobacter sp. | reverse complement strand
GGCATGGTCATTACCTTATGCACATGGATTACAGGCCTATGCCACAAAGGATGCATTAAAACCGGAAAATAGCAATATTCCTGATTTGAATGCCTCAGGAAACCTGGTCACAAACCCTGTAGCCTATATTGCTAACTGGAATTCCCTTTCCGACGTGAAATTTCTTGCCGAGTTATTGAATAATAATATCAAGGTCAGATATTCTGAAATTCCGTTTGAGACCGCTGGAAAGCGCTTTAATGCCGGGTCGCTGATAATTGCCCGCAATGGTAACACAGCTATTGCTGGTGGACTTGAGAAAACTGTGAATGAAATTGCAAAAAGATCGGGTATCACCCTTTTTGCCATGACATCAGCATTTGTAGATAAAGGGGCAGATCTTGGATCGAGCAAGATCAGGTATATCAAGAAACCCAAAGTGGTACTTGTAGGCGGAGAATCTGCATCTTCACTGTCTCTGGGAGAAATATGGCATTTTTTCGAGCAGCAAATTAAGTACCCCCTTACGGTTGTCCGATCGCAGGATTTGAATGGAATAAACTGGAATGAGTTTGATGTTCTCATATATCCTGATGGTAGCTATCCGGATATAGGTAATGAAAAGATGCTTCAATGGATTCGTGGCGGAGGTAAGCTTATCGCGATGAAGAGTGCCATATCAGACCTTACTGGAAAAAAAGGTTTCGACCTGAAGAACAAGGAGGAGGCAAAAAAAGATGATAAGGATCTTTATACTGATTTGAGATCCTATGAACAAAGAGAGAGAGAGAATGTAAGTACCAATATTCCGGGGGCTATTTATAAAGTGGAACTGGATAATACACATCCGCTGGGGTTTGGTTTTCCCAATTTTTACTATACCCTCAAACTTGACGATAAGGTTTACAAATACCTCAGTAACGGCTGGAATGTCGGGGTTATTAAAAAGGAAAATTATGTTACCGGTTTTGTAGGTATGCAGGCGAAGAAAAAATTGACTGACGGACTGATCTTTGGAGTACAGGAAATGGGTAATGGATCTGTGGTTTATCTGGCAGATGATCCATTGTTCCGTAGTTTCTGGGAAAACGGCAAATTATTGTTCAGTAATGCGGTATTCATGGTTGGACATTAAATAAAGAAGCCCCGGATCATGTCCGGGGCTTCCTTATTTAAAATTGTTGATCAGGCTGGGTAGTTTCCTGGTTTCTGTTATACAGACTATCGTTTTTACATTTTAACCCGTTGGAAGTCATGATCCATTCTGATAAAAAATCACTTTTCGCATTCTGTGGCTGGCAGTCCCAGAGACTGTAATCTTCCAGATAGCGGTTTAAAGTACCCTCGATGTAAAGTGTTGTGTTTTCAGGGATTCGCAGGATGAGATGTACATTCTGGTCGCGCCATAGATCTCCTTTTTGAATATGGGTATTGGCATCAATCAGTAATAAGGAATCTGTTTGTATATAACGATGTTTTGTGCGTTGTGCATTCTCCAGTGCTGTTTTGAAATCAGGACCTTTCGAACTGAATTCCTGGATTAGTATGGGGGTGCTGATATCCGCTTTTACAATTTTAAGACTTACATTTCTGGGTAAATTAAATTCTCCGCGCCGGGTGTTCATAATGATGCGGCCTTTAAAATCATCAGGATTAATATTGTATTCCAGGCTATCTTCTTTGGTAAGATACTGAACAGGGTTTAATTTGAGATAAAAGGTACCGGATGGTTTTAAAGTAGATTTTATCGAGAATTTTGCCTCTTCATTGAACTCTGATCCTAATCTGGAAATATGATATACTCCAATTCCTAATCCGGCCAGCCATATAATAAGCATTCCGAAATATACAGACTTTGAAACCTCAAAATTTGCGAATAAAACCCTTATTGCGAATACGACCAAAGCGGTAAGCGGAATGAAGATCAGGATGAAAGCGCACAGGGTGAAAATGGATTTATATCCGGGATTCACGACATTGAAGGGAAAGGTGTTTAGCTGGTTACCATTCCAGTAGCCTAAAAATGTGATCAGACCAATTGCCAGGGCAATTAAGCCAATCACACCACTGATTATTATTATGGCTCCGATAACTTTTATGACCATCATACCTGCTTTGCCAATAAACTTCCCTAACTGGTTAATTGCTGGTTTTGCCTCCTTTTGTGCATTTTTAAGTCCGCTTTTTAAACCTTCAATCTCTTCATCAAAGTTCTTTTTGAAATTCTGAATATTAATGGGCTCTCCCTTCATTGCCATTTTATCTACCCTGCTTACTGCTTTAGGTATTACCAGCCATAAAATGATATATACCGGAATTCCGATTCCCATAAACAGGGTGATAATGGCAATCAGGCGGATCCATCTTGGCTCTGCTCCAAAATAGTGGCCGATACCTGCGCATAGTCCGCTGATTATTCTGTCTTCAGTATCCCTGAATAATTTTTTCTCGGCTTTATTTGAATCGGTAGATAAACGCACCGGTTGATCGTCATCAATATTGAAATCATCAACAGCGCCCATTCTATCTGTTACAAATTCTACGTCTGCTATAATAATAACCTGCTTATGATCCTGATTCAGTCTTTCACTGAACATTTCTGCCAGACGGTTTTCAATATCTGTAACAATCTCCTCACTGTCGGCAGAATAAGCAAAGTGCCTTTTTACACTGGTCATATACGTCCTTAGCACTTCATATGCATCTTCCTCGATATGGAAAACTATCCCATTAATATTGATTATAATAGTTTTGTTCATAGCCTTAATTTTAACAAATTTTTAAGATTTTTCATTAATAGGTTCAATATTTCTTCCTTCAAGGGATATATTAACAGCATAGGATAACTCAGCCCAGGTAATATCCAGACGCCTTAAAACTTCAAGTCCTTCGGGAGACAGTGTATAATATTTTCTGGGTGGACCCGATGTTGATTCCTGCCAGTTATAGATTAAAAGCCCATTATTCTTCAATCGGGTTAATAAGGGGTATAATGTTCCCTCTACCACGAGTAAGCGTGCCTTCGTGAGTTCAGCAATAATGTCTGATGCATAAATTTCCCCACGGGAAATTATTGAAAGGATGCAATACTCAAGTATTCCTTTCCTCATTTGTGTTTGGGTATTCTCCACTATCATATAACAAAGATATATGCTTCGTTTAGTATTATGCAATACATAGTAGTAAAATAATTATCAACGTATATATAATTGTTACAAAACTAAGAACATTTAATGAAAATAGTCCGGGCTATTTCCCGGATTTATAAACGTGTCAACCAATAGGAATGGATAAATTACACTTTATCCCAGCTGTATAAATTATCAGGTGCAAATGAGCTAATTCCCTCATAGGGGGCATCGTTAAGCGGTTAATAAGCTTTGATCAGGTAGAACAGGAGCATATCTGTATGGCGTAAAATATGCCGGATCGCCTGAGTGAAACCTCTCAAAAGTGGATGGAAGTTGAATTTTCATTCAGAACCCTGCTTAAGGTCGAAAATCAGGAAATGATTTTGAATCCGGAGACGGATAGATCGGTGTTTTCATAAATAATCAGAGAAATTATTTTTACCTCCTCTCTTCCTTTTTAAGGTTCAGATGTAACATTTCACAATGCATGCATAATATTTCTTGCGATTATGCTTTAATTATAAAAATTAAAATATTGATTTTCAAATAGTTATATATTTTACATTAAAATAATAATAAATATATTTTGTCGTAACAATTATGTTGCCCAACTTTGACGCTAAAGTAACCAAAATTATATATTTCCTCATTTAAACAATTCTAAACTAATTAAGTATGAAAAAACTTCTACAAAGTTTGTTTCTGCTGCTGTTTATAGCTTTTCAGGCTGTAGCGCAGGAACGTACTGTGACAGGAACAGTGACCGATAAAACGGACGGATTACCCTTACCAGGAGTTAGTGTTAAAGTAAAGGGCACTAATGTCGGTACCTCTACAGGTGGCGATGGTAGATTTAGCGTACGTGTACCTCAGGGGAGTACCACACTTGTGCTAACATACATTGGCTATGCAAGCCAGGAAGCTACTATTAGCTCTGGTGGTACTATTAATGTTCAACTTGTAACCGATGCCAAACAACTATCTGAAGTTATTGTAACCGGTGTTGCCGGTGCTACTACCAAAGAAAAACTGACAGTATCAGTAACTAAAGTAAGCGAAGAGCGACTGAACGCAGTAACCGGTACATCACTGGCTGGTGCGCTTTCAGGTAAAGTTGCCGGAATCAAGGCAAGTGCATCAAGCGGAACCCCGGGTACTTCAGTTGATATCCAGTTAAGAGCGGATAACAACCTGAACAACGTAGGATCAGGACCCCTTATTCTGGTTGACGGAGTAATCTCCACAGGTTCTCTGGC
>JBAZCD010000301.1:0-4367 GCA_041671205.1 Pedobacter sp. | reverse complement strand
AAAATAACCAGATGAAACCTACAATCTTGTTTTCCATGCTTTTGCTACTTACTTTAATAATTAACCATGCTTTTGCCCAACATGCCCGCTTTGCCACTGAAGGGATTATTGAATTTGAAAAAAACGTCAATATGCATGCCCAGATCAAAAAGTATATCAATAAGGATAATGAATTTTACTATATCCCGGCATTTGAGCAATACAAAAAAACAAAACCTCAGTTCAGGGTGTTAAAAAGCACACTAACATTCAGCAAAGATAAAACCTTATTCAGCCCGGCTCCTGCAAATGAATCAGACCGCAGCTGGTTCAGTGATATTCCTGCCACAATGCAGAACAATATCATTTTTACAGACCTTTCAACAAATACCAGCATCACCCAGAAGACTGTCTTTGAAGAAACTTTCCTGATCAGAGACAGTACCCGCAAAATTACCTGGAAAATTACTTCCGAAACCCGCGACATTGCCGGCTATTCATGCCGGAGGGCCAATGCCATCATCATGGACTCGATCTATGTGGTAGCGTTTTATACCGATGAAATTCCTGTATCCGGGGGGCCTGAATCATTTACAGGCTTACCGGGAATGATCCTGGGTGTGGCCCTGCCTCATGAGAATATGAGCTGGTTTGCCAAACTGGTAACAGATAAGTCCCTGCCATCCGGAACTTTAATAGCACCCAAAAAAGGAAAAGTTACAGACAATAAAGGTTTGCTGGACACCCTGATGAAGGTTATGAAAAACTGGGGAAGCTACGCACAGCATTCTTTAAAATCATTCCTGATGTAAAATTTCTGGCTAATATGTGCAGCGTGTGCCTTTATTAAACTCCCAGATACAAATCAATCAAGCCCACTGGAAGGTCAACATGTAAAATTCCACTCTCATCATCGATCTCAATAATCAGATCGTCATTCAGAGGGAACATGATCTCTTTGTTTTTATAAGGTACCACCGCCACAAACTGCTGCGGATATTCATGAATTTCAATGATCTCGCCCAGTTCACCTGCCTTTTCATCATGCACGATAAATCCTTTAAGATCAGTAATCAGAAATTCATCTTCATCCCTTACCGGTTTTAACTTATTAGGAAGGTAAAGTTTTTTACGAACCAGGGCCTCAGCCTTTTCGATTGTATCAATATCGTCGAAATAAAAATTTCCGGTCTGGTTGTTTTGTAATTTACAGGAAGAAACGAAAAAGGGAACCAATTTGCCGTTGATCTCGACAAAAACAGAATCAAGCGGCAGTTCTGCCGGCTCATCGTATTCAAAATAGATCTGTACTTCACCCTTCAAACCTTTGGTTTTGGTGATATAGCCGATATAAAAACAGTCTTCGATCTTCATTGCTGCAAAAACAAGAACGCCATTGCGAATGTGTCTTCAGCATTCCTCCCCAGGGGGTTCATACCGGTTTAAACATTTGCAATGACGTTAAATTAAATTTTAAAGCTTTAAAAGCTGATTATGCTTTTTCTTCAGATTCAGGAGCTTCTGCAACTTCTTCTGCAGCAGGAGTTTCTTCTGCTACTTCGGCAACTGGTGCTTCAGCAACTTCTTCCACAGCAGGAGCTTCTTCTGCTACTTCAGCAACTGGTGCTTCAGTAACTTCTTCTGCTGATGCTTCCACTTCGGCAGTTTCTTCAGAAACTTCCTCTTCAACTTCTTCAGGTTCAGGTGTATTTTTTGCAACAATTGCAGCGGCAATTTCTTCCTTCTTCTTAGCCTCAGCTGCTAATGCTGCTTTTTTAACTTCTTCTTTCGATTTAGTCAGACTTTCTTTCTTACCCTCGATCTTACCTTCCTTGCTTTGTAACCACTCAGCAAATTTTACCTCTGCCTGTTCTGCGGTTAATGCGCCTTTTTCAACACCACCTTCAAGATGTTTCTTGTACATAACTCCTTTGTAAGAAAGGATAGCACGACAAGTATCTGTAGGCTGAGCTCCTTTGTTTACCCAATCCAGAGCCTTATCGAAATTGATGTCAATAGTAGCCGGATTTGTGTTTGGGTTGTAGGAACCAATTCTTTCGATGAATTTACCATCTCTTGGAGCACGAGCGTCTGCTACCACTACGTGATAAAAAGGTTTTCCCTTCTTACCGAATCTTTGCAATCTGATTTTAGTTGCCATTTTTCAATTTTTATGTATTCAACATATTCCCGGAGTCTATTCTGCGGGGTTGCAAAGATATAAAAAAATAACATTTAAAAAACGGAAATCCCTATTTTTGAACCATGTCTGAAAGAAAAACCCGAATTGCTGTGGATATGGACGAAGTTATTGCCGATCCGCTATCCAAATTTATAAGTCTTTACAACCGTGATTACGGTGTCCCTCTTGATCTTGAAATACTTCCCGGAAACGAAGTTTACCACCATGTTCCGGAACATGCCAGAATGAAATTATATGAATACATTAATGAAAAGGGCTTTTTCCGCGACCTTAATGTAATTCCAGACAGTGTGGAAGTGCTGAAACAGCTTCAGGATAAATACGAAATCTATATTGTTTCGGCAGCAATGGAATTCCCGAATTCACTTCAGGATAAATTTGACTGGCTGACAGAACATTTTCCTTTCATCGGATGGCAAAATATTATTTTCTGCGGATACAAGATCGTCAATGTAGACATTCTGATCGATGATCGTATCAAGAACTTCAAAGACTTTGACGGCAGAAAATTATTGTTCTCATCCCCGCATAACCTGCTGTTAACTGATTATGAGCGGGTGAATACCTGGAAAGAAGTTGCAGAAAAACTACTTGTTTGACCTAAATTTTGACATGATAATACTTTCGTCAGTCCGGACTTGACCCGTACGTAACATTCCATCCATTTAATCATCTAAGAAGAAAAAACATTATGATAGTAGTAACCACAAATGAACTCGAAGGAAAACGTGTCGTAAAATACATCGGTATTGTAACGGGCGAAGCCATTATTGGTGCAAACATTGTCAAAGATTTTTTTGCAGGAATCAGGGATATCGTTGGCGGAAGATCCGGATCATACGAAGAAGGACTACGTGAAGCCAAGGATATCGCCTTACGCGAAATGGAGGAGCAAGCTGCCCGTTTAGGCGCCAATGCTGTTTTGGGGGTCGACCTTGATTATGAAACCCTTGGCAGCAACGGAAGTATGCTGATGGTCAGCTCATCGGGTACGGCTGTAATTGTTGAGGATAGGATTTAATTGTTAACCCTGTCAGCATTTAAAATGCTGACAGGGTTAATTCAACATAATCAATCAGGGAATGTATTACCTTAATATGAATTTCCTGTGCCCTGTCTGCATATTCTGAATGGGGAGCGCGGATCTCAACATCGCATAATCCGGCCATTTTACCACCGTCTTTACCAGTCAGTCCGATCACTTTCATTCCTTTCTTTCTTGCCGCTTCAATCGCCTTCAAAACATTTTCAGAATTCCCGCTGGTGCTGATCGCAAAAAGCACATCTCCATCTGATCCGATAGCTTCCACCATCCTTGAAAAAACAAAGGCATAACCATAATCATTGGCAACACAGGAAAGATGGGCAGGATCAGAAATAGCGATAGCCGGATAAGCCGGGCGATCCTTCCGGTATCTGCCCGAAAGTTCTTCGGCAAAATGCATCGCATCACTCATAGAACCACCGTTTCCGCATGATATCACCTTGTCGCCGCTTTTAATCGTATCGGCAAGGATCTGTCCGGCCTGCTCAATATTCAGGAAATTCTGAGAATCAGAAATAAATGTATCCAGGATTTCTCTGGCCTCAGTAAAATGTTTTTTTATGCTTTCCATCAGGGTTTAATCAGTTTATAAACAGCACCTTTTGTTTCTTTCGGACCAACATCCTGATTGGTAAGAACATAAAGTTCTGCATGATTATCCTCTGCAAAACCCAATATTTTCAGATCACCAGATGGCTTATCCGCCAGTTCCACAGATCCGCGGATCCAGGATTCTCCCTTCTTTTCAAGATAGAACATCGGGCCTGTCCAATCAGCAAAAATATACTTATCAGAGAGCGCAGCTAATGCTTTTCCACAATATACAAATCCGCCGGTAATGCTGATCCCTTCCTTATGCTCATATTCTGCGATAGGCAAAATCAGACCTTCGGTTTTACAATTTTCGGCAGGATCAAAACAGTGGTTTGCTTCCATGATCTTCCAGCCATAATTTCCACCCTTTTTAATGATATTTACTTCCTCAAACTGATTCTGGCCTACATCAGCGGCAAAAAGCTGCCCTGTTTTTCTGTCGAATGAAAACCGCCATGGATTACGCAAACCATAGGCCCAGATTTCCGGCTTCGCCTGCTTTTCAACAAAGGGATTATCCTGCGGAACACCATAAGTCTGGCCAGT
>JBAZCD010000300.1:0-4372 GCA_041671205.1 Pedobacter sp. | reverse complement strand
TAGGCAATGGAACATGGATCTCCAGAATTATGCAGCCTTTTAACAGACTGCTGGGATATGCTCTAAAGCATAAAGCAGGCCACCTGATTATCGGAATACTTAATGGTTTTTTACCCTGTGGCTTCGTGTATCTGGCTATGGCGGGCGCCTTGAATACCGGAAGTGTGATGGCTTCTGCCCAATACATGTTCTGGTTTGGTATAGGTACCTTTCCTCTGATGATGGCCGCTATGGTTAGCACCGGTTTCGCCGGGCTTTCTTTCCGTCGCCGTATCAATAAATCTATACCATTTGTGATGCTCGGTTTAGGTGTTTGGTTTGTATTAAGAGGCCTGGAGCTGGATATTCCGTATCTGAGTCCGCCGAAACAGAACACCGGAGTTGAGGTTTGTTCCGAGACGGAGCCCGGAATGACATTATGGGTTAAATCTGTAAAGACTTAAACACCTATTCTAATACGGGTCCCTGTTCAGGTAACAATTCCTTCCCTTCAGGATTAGTTTTTTCAATCAGATCATTTTTCCAGATCTTTTGCCAGTATTGGTTAACATGTACACAAAATATTGATGTATAATTAAAATTATGCATTCAAATTTTCATAATTCTGTGCAATGAGTAAACGGTTGCGGGTTAGGCCAGCAAGGACAATCGGGGCAAGCACAAAAGGAGAAGCGATTCCATAGCCTGTCATTCCGGGCTTGACCCGGAACTACCCTGCCATACTAAACAACTGCGTTTCCGGCTGACCGGCCCATAAACGGGCATCAAAAGCCATGCAAATATTCCGAAGGAAGCGTTTACCGATAGGAGTAACGGTCAAACTACATTTTCCGATAATGATCAGGCCATCTGCTTCAAGCATTTTAGCCCGTTCCAGTCCGGCTTCAAAACCCTCGTTAAGCGGCGCATTTTTATCCCATTCTGTTTTACCCTTACACATCAGGTTTAAGATATGCTTGCGTATTATGAGGTCTTCTTCAGTTAAATGATGGCCTTTGAAAACCGGCAGTTGCCCCTCATTCACCAGGTGGAGATAATCTTCTACCTTTTTTACGTTCTGAGCAAATGCAAACCAGCTGTCACTAATCGAAGAAACCCCCAAACCAATCATTAACTGGGTATACTGATGGGTATAGCCCATAAAATTCCGGTGTAATTTTCCTGAGCGTTCCGCCATATAAAGGCTGTCAGTACTCAATGCAAAATGATCCATCCCAATTTCTTCATAACCCATTGAAGTAAACATCTGGCGGCCAAGTTCATACAATCTCTGCTTTTCATCAACTGAAGGCAGGTCTGCTTCAGTGAAACTTCTTTGCCCGGGCTTAATCCATGGTACATGAGCATAGCTATAAAAAGCAATACGGTCAGGCATAAGCTTCTCAACCTGCATGACCGTATCTTTCAATCCTTCATAAGTTTGAAGCGGCAATCCGTAGATCAGATCAAAATTGATCGAATGATATCCAATTTCCCTTGCCAGTTCAGTAACTGATTTCACCTGTTCAAAACTTTGCATACGGTTAATGATCTTCTGTACTTTCGGATCAAAATCCTGTATTCCTAAACTCAGGCGGCGAAAACCCAGATCATACAAAGTTCTTAAATGGTCTTCTCTTGTATTGTTGGGGTGGGCTTCAAAGCTAAATTCAGCATCAGGATGAAGTTCGGCATCAGCTGTCAAACCATTGATAAGCAATTGAAGATTTTCTGCAGCAAAGAATGTTGGCGTACCACCTCCCAGATGAATTTCCCTGAGTACCGGCTTCTCCCCGAATATCTCCCTGTATAAGGTCCATTCTTTTAATACAGCCTGAATCTAAGGATCCTCCACCTGATGATTTCGTGTAATGCGGGTATTGCATCCACAATACGTACAAAGGCTTTCACAGAAAGGTAAATGAATATATAAACTGATCCCGTTGCCCGCATTGCTTTGCCTGAAGGAAAAAGCAACAGATTCTTTCCATTTATTGATATCAGAAACTTCAGTATCCCAGTAAGGAACGGTAGGATAACTGGTATAACGCGGGGCGGCCACGTGATACTTATTAATTAAATTCTGAGTGTTCATCAATGTGTCTTTGGTTCTCTGTTCAATTACTGTCTGGTACCTTTTTGCAACCATCTGCACAAACGCATGCTTTTCCTGAACATTTACCTGCTTGCCAGTTGTCAAGATTCCTGATTGTCAGATTGGCAATTTCCTGTAAAGCTTCCTTAGTCAGAAATGCCTGATGCGGGGAAATGATCACATTAGGAAATGATAATAATTCTTCCAATATAGGGTCCTTAACCCGATCTTCCCGATGGTTGGAATAAAACAGATCTTTCTCAAATTCATATCCATCAAGTCCAAGGTAGGCGATCTTTCCATTCTTCAATGCTTTGGGCAGATCACTTGTCTTGATAAGTCCCCCCCTGCTGGTATTAATCAGCATCAGGCCATTCTTCATTTTAGAGAGACTTTGCAGATTGATAAGATGCTTTGTTTCAGAAGTTAGAGGAATATGAAGTGATATAATATCCGACTCTTCAAAAAGGCGGTCTAAACTCACTTCCTCTATAAAGTCGAGGGAAGGAAAGGATTTAATATCGTGACCCAGCACCGTACAGCCCATACCTTTAAAAAGCGATGCTGTCGCCCTTCCGATCTCCCCAAGACCAACAATACCAACCGTTTTACCCAGGAAGTTGAAGCCTATGTGCTGATCAATTCTGAAATCAAATTCTCTGCTGCTGTTTACCGTAGAGATGATCTTTCGACTCAGGCTAAGAGCCAGCATCAGGGTGTATTCTGCTATGGCAGCAGGAGAATAGGATGGTACATTAGCCAACTTGATCTTTCTCTTGCCGGCTGATTCCCTATCAATATGATCTGTGGATACAGAACGTGTGGTAATATATTTAATACCCTGATCTGCCAGCTTATCAATTACCAGTGCAGAAAGGTCATCATGTATAGATACCACAACCGCCTCTTTGCCCTGAGCATAAACAGCTGTTTCAAGACTTAAAGGATTGGATATCAGTGTAATGTCGTGTTGCTTTTTATTTGCACGGGCGACAAATTCCTTTTCAAACTCTTTGACACTATAGACAACAACTTTCATCAATAAAACATTTATCCCAAAAATACCTTTAGGGATAAATATTGGTAGTGAGTGAGATCATATAGAAATATGATCTTTGTCAGTTTTTCATTTTCTGGAGTTTGGAAAAATCGGTGATATGGATCACACTTCCTTTCTTCTCTATGATTCCTTCATCTTTAAAATCGCTCAAAGTTCTGCTGACGGTTTCTGTTGCCATTCCAGCCATTGAAGCAAGATCTTCACGTGAAATACGTATCTGAACTTCGGCATTTTCAGCACCATTTTGCTGTTTAGCCAGGCGGAGCAGTATTTCAGACATGCGCTTCCTTACGGAGTGGTAGGCCAGTTGCAGCAATTGTTCTTCTTTTTCAATCAGATTGCTGGAGAGCACCTTAATGAATTTCTGTCCTATATCGGTATAGGTATCAAGAAGTTGTTTAACTGTATCTTTTGGAAGAAGACAGATTGTGGTATCTTCAACAGCTTCAGCAGTTTCATTGTACTGATCACCCGAAAGCATCGCCTGAATACCCAGATATTCATCAGGGCCATACATACCTGTTACAAGTTCCCGACCATCCTCACTTAATTTTACTGCCTTTACCCGTCCGCTCAGTATGAGATATATCCCCGAAATATTATCACTTTCATAATAAATGATCTGCTTTTTCCTGACCTGCTTTACTTTTCGATCGGCAATGATTTTTTTCAACTCATCAAGTCCCTGATTCTGATTGGTAAGAAGCTTAAGACTTTCAAATGATTTGCTATAAAAAGCTTCTATTTTATCCTTTTTTTGAAACCTTGATTCAATGGTATTGAGTAATTCCATATCATCAAATGGCTTGGTCAGATAATCATCGGCCCCCATTTCCATACCTTTTCTCATATCGGCCCTCTCTGCTTTTGCAGTGAGAAATATGAAGGGAATATTGGCAGTTGCCTGATTTTTTGACAGCAGATATAAAACACCAAAACCATCCAGTTCAGGCATCATAATGTCGCATAATATCATATCCGGCAAATGTTGCTGTGCCAGTTCAACTCCTATCTTACCATTATCGGCCTCCAAAACTTCGTAGCCTGCAAGTTCCAGAATTTCGACAGAACTATCCCTGATGTCTTCGTTGTCTTCAATAATTAGAATCTTTTTCTTTTGCTTCATAGAAATTTACTGTGGGAAATTCAGTGTGAAATTAGTCTTTTGATTAGGTAAACTACTAAAGTTAACCTTTCCACCCATTAAGTTTACGTATCTGAGAATAATATTTAATCCA